>JAGQLE010000012.1 GCA_020429585.1 Candidatus Berkelbacteria bacterium | reverse complement strand
TTCCGAATAACGAGGCCATTAGTGCACGTAATGCCGCAAATACTGGGAATGTGGATTTAATACGTTTAACTCCCTCCGATAATACAAAGTTAACAGGCTCTGGTTCTGTTACTAATCTAGATTTTTCTCCAACTAGCGGAAGTGGCAACTCAACCTTAAATATTATTAACGAACAAGCAACACGGACTGTCTTAACTAGGTTAGAGGGTGCCCTGGAAGTTCATGACACCCCCGAATTTGGCATAGTTGCAAGCGCCGGGCATATTAGGTTACCTAACGCAGCTCAGATTAGTGCACGTAATGCCGCGAATACTGCTAACGAGAATTTAATTCAGTTGACGGCCTTGGATAATATTAGACTAGGCGGAGCGGGTAGCTTTACAACTAATCTCGATGTTTCTAATGACAGTGGCAGTGGTAATTCTATCTTAAATATTCAAAACGAAGAAGCCGGTGGCAGGATAGTTGATCTTAGGCTCGAGGGTAATCTAGAAGTTCATGATGCTGATGGCTATACAAGCGTGGCAAGTGCCGGAATAATTAGGCTTCCTAATGCCAAGGCAATTGCTGCCAGAAATGCCGCAGATACTGCTAACCAAAATCTAATTCAATTAACTGCCCTAGATAACATTAGACTAGGAGGTTCTGCGAGCTTTGTTACCAACTTAGATATCTCTAATGACAGTGGCAGCGGTAATTCTATCTTAAATATTCAAAACGAAGAAACCGGTGGCCGAGTTGCCGATCTCCGACTCGAAGGCTCTCTCTCTGTTTACGATTCTGACTCCTTTGCCGGCTCAGAAGTTGTAACAATTTCGTCATCTGGAATCATTCCAGGAGTTGATGACACGTATGATCTTGGCTCCTCATCCTTCCGGTTTCGTGATCTCTACTTGGGTCCAACATCATTACACGTAACCTCTAAAGCCTCTGAAACTGGTACTGCCCGTGATTGGAAACTTAATATAGTTGAAGCTGCTGGCTCTACTCAGGGTGACTTTAGGATTCAACAAGGTTCCAACACTTACTTAAGCTTAACAACAGCTGGTAATGCGGTTTTAGGTATAGGTTCATTAGCAACCAGTGCTACAAATGGTTTTCCTTACCTACCTTCGATGTCAGGCACTCCAACCGGAACTCCTACTTCTTATGCCGGCTACGTACCCTTTGTCTTTAATACCTCTAATAATGCTTTGTATGCTTACAACTCAGGCTGGCAGCAGATTGGCGGCGGAGGTGTAAGTGGCTCAGGGACAGCTGGCCAAGTTACATATTGGAGCGGTACTAATGCTGTAACGGGTACATCGAATTTTCTCTGGAGTAATAGCCAGGAGCGGTTGAGTCTAGGTACAAATACTTCTACCGATACAGCAGCGATTATAAATATTCCTAACAACCAGTTTGTCTCTGCCCGGAATGCTGCCAATAGTGCCAACTTTAACATTATTGGCCTTAATTCAGACGATGAAATCGAATTTGGTAATACTAATACCAATAACGTTGACTTAAGATTTGATACTGGGGGCTTTAGTAATAAATCTGTCCGTTTTGAAAACGGTAACTCGGGCGTCGTAAATATCGAAGTTGAAGGATTCTTAGGTATTCATAACTCGGATGGTTTTGGTGCAACGTTAGCTTCCTCAGGACTCTTGCGATTACCTAACTCTGGAGCAATTACAGCTAGAAACCTAGCCAATACCGCGGATGTTAATTTAATCTTTCTTAACTCCAATGACGAAATCGAATTTGGTAATACTAATACCAATGACCAAGTTTTGCGGTTTGATTCAGGTGGCGCTCTCGATAAAAACGTTCAAATCGAGAATGGCGACTCAGGGCGAGCAAATCTCGAGGTAGAAGGTCATTTAGAGGTTCATGAGGCAAATGGCTTCGGGATAGTGTCTAGTACAGGTGTTATTAGGCTTCCTAATGACCAGAGAATTTCTGCTCGTAATGCCGCCAACACCGGAGATATCTCCTTAATCCATCTTAACGATCTGGATCGCGTTGTCTTGGGACCAACAAGTGGTATCGAAACAATTGACATAGATGCAGATAGCAATACAACCGCAGATAGCAACTTTAGATTTCAGGATAGGGCTGGTGTAGCAAACTTAGTTATCGAGGGTAGCCTAGAGGTTCATGATACCGATGGTTTCGGCACAACGGCGCAATCTGGACACATTCGCCTCCCAAATAGTTCGGCCTTAACGGCAAGAAATGCTCTGAGTGCAGCCGACACAAATCTTATTTTTCTAAACAATGACGACGAGATTGAATTTGGCAATACAAGTACGTCTGATATCGATTTGCGATTTGACTCCGGTGGCTCACTTAATAGATTAGTCAGAATCGAAAATGGCAATAGTGGCTTAGCAAATTTGGGGGTAGAAGGAGCTCTCGAAGTTTACGGAGCAAATGGCTTTACTACTAGCCCTGCAAATACCGGATCAGTAAGGCTGCCTAATAATCAGTCAGTAGCTGCTCGCAATGCTGCCGACAGTGCCGATATCAATTTAATTTACTTAGATGGTAGCGATCAAATTCAGTTTGGTAATATCGACAACTCAACCCTGACCTTTGATATTCAGAGCTCTGGTGCCCTAGATCGAACCCTGGCTTTTACCAACTCTGCCAGTGGCGAGCTAAATGTTAGCCTGGAAGGCGACCTTACGATCGGTGGCAACTTGTATCCAGATACCGACGATGCCCTAGACCTTGGCTCTTCATCTTTCCGCTGGCGAGATCTCTACCTTGGACCAACCTCCCTGCACGTTGACTCCAAGGCTTCAGAGACTGGTACGGCTAGAGATTATTCATTGAGTATTATCGAGACAGCGGGAGCTACCCAAGGTGATTTGAGAATCTCAGAAGGCGCCAACCAAAGATTATCCATTACTACCGCAGGTAACTTAGTCGTCGGTTCCGGCTCCTTAGCTACCTCGGCAACCAACGGTTTTGTGCATATTCCGACTACTCCCGGTGTTCCGACTGGAACCCCTACAGGCTACTCTGGTCGAGCTCCATTTGTCTTTAACACCGCCTCTAACTCACTTTATTTCTATAACTCTGGTTGGCAGCAGATTGGCGGGGGAAGCGGATTCTTTGTCTTAAATGGTCAGGCCGGTGGTCAAACTGCATATGGCGGGACCTCTGCTAGTAACAACTTGATATTAAATTCAACCACCAACGCTACTAAAGGCGATGTTTTGATTGCTAACGATGGCGGTGACGTTACAGTTGGAAATGGAACTGGAACTGTAACGGTGCCTGGCAGTGGTACAGATTCGACGGCGATCGGCTTTGGGGTATCTGCGACTGGCGACCGTTCAGTTGCCTTGGGCCTTGATGCGTCGGCCACTAACGACAACGCTGTTGCTCTTGGGCGCGAAACTGTTTCCAGTGGCATTAGTTCAACTGCCTTAGGCTTTCTCGCTTCAGCGACTGGCGACAATGCTATTGCGATAGGCCCTAGCGCCTCTGCTTCAGGAAGCGGTATTGCTTTGGGTCAAGGTTCAGTCGCTACCGGAGGTCAGTTTACTGTTGGTTCAAACTCTATACCAATTCCAAATGTTTACATTGGAGAAGGCGCAACCAGTACCTCGCCGAATGCATCTGTAGCCCTTAATGCGACAGGTGCGTCGGGAACTGACCTTTCTGCCACAGATTTAATTCTTGCTGGAGGTAGGGGAACGGGCTTAGGTGCAGGTGGAGATATAATTCTCCAGACGTCACCAGCTGGCTCATCTGGATCAACTCTTAATAGCTTAGTTAGCCGCCTAACGGTTTCTTCAACTGGTAGTGTTATTGTAGGTAGTGGTGCGCTAGCAACTAGCGCAACAGATGGCTTCTTTTACATTCCTGGTATGCCTGGTTCGCCGACTGGCGTACCAACTAGCTATGCTGGCCGCATCCCATTTGCTTATAATACAACCTCCAATGACTTATATGTTTACAATAGTGGCTGGCAAAAGTTGAATTCGGTCAAAAATGTTGATGAGGATGTCAGAGTTCTTAGAGGGACTGTAACAACGGGTACATGTGCCACGGCTGCAGGCAGTGGTTTTAGCGCAGTCCCCAGTGGACCTGCTGCTTGTGCAATAACTTTCACTGCCCCATTCGCTGGACCAGTTACTGTAACCGCAACAACAGAGGGACCTGGCGCTGGTTCTGATGCTTCTGCGACTATCTTTACGACTTCCGCTACTGGCTTTGGCCTGGAAAGTTATTTAGCAGGTGCACCCACTTCTGGACTTAAAGTTCATTTTGAGGTCACCGGACCATAGTTTTATAATCTTCCACAGAAAAAAGCACCCTCCAGGGTGCTTTTTTGTATATACTAAATATACAAATGCGAGGGTTTTAAAGATGCAAAAGTCTTTATCGGTAATTTTTGGTTTGGCAGCTATGTTTAGCTTGCCAGTGGTTGCCTATGCCATCGATAGCTCAAACTACGGGATTCCCCAATATCAGTTACCTCAGGGTGGCGCTGAGGTTAGCTCTGATAACTATGGAGTTAGAGGAACATTGGCTCCTCAGGGTGGCGTAGCTTCGAGTAGCAATTATGAACTTGATACTGGCTTTCCATCCGTTACTGGCGTAGTAATTAGCTTAACTTTAGACTCAACTGCCGTTAACTTGGGTAGTTTAAACCCGGGATCACCAGTTACTGGCACAACGACTACCACTATTGCAACTGATTCGTCTGCCGGCTACAACTTAGCAATACAAAAAGACAAACTCATGACGCATACCGATGCCGTCACAACTATTCCTGATTGGACGGGAACAATTGCCACGCCAACCACCTATACCGGAACCGGCCTTGGTTTTACGGTTAGCTCCGGGAGCTCAGTCGAGGCCAAATGGGGGAGTGGAACTAAATATGCAGCTATTCCCACCCAAACCAAAACCACCTACCATCAGCTAATTTCATCAATTAGCACTCCCAATAATACAACGATTGAGTACAAACTAGATGTCGACGGCGTACAAAAAGCCGGTACTTACTCAACTAATGTCGCGATCTTTGCAACCCCACTACCATAGCGATAATTTCTAAATTCGAATGTCTAAATCCGAAACAATACCGAAGGCAAGAAATACAAAAACCACCAAACTATACGACCTTGAAGAGCGAACTTTCTTGTTTGCAAAGCGAGTACGCCAATGTATAAAGTCACTACCAAAAACACAGACTAACTTCGAAGACGTTAAGCAATTAACTCGCTCATCGGGCTCTGTAGCGGCTAACTATATTGAGGCCAATGAAGCTTTAAGTAAAAAAGACTTTCTGCATCGAATAAAGATATCGCGCAAAGAAGCCAAAGAAATAACACTTTGGCTTAAATTAATAGACGTTTCCGCTGATCAAGACTCAATACACCAAGACATCTTAAGAGAGTCTACGGAATTAATGAAAATCTTTGGCGCAATTATTAGTAAGTCTAGTTAGTAGTTTTAACTTTATTTATTTGAAAATTGTTTCGGATTTAGTTATTAGGAATTAGTATTTAATTATGAATAAGCAACAACGAGCGACTGAGATTGTGCGTACGTTACAAAAAAATGGCTTCCAGGCCTTTTTTGTTGGCGGCTCAGTTAGAGACCTGCTTTTAAAAAGGAGGCCCAAGGACTTTGATATCGCAACTTCAGCCAAACCCGATGAGGTTGGTTTAATTTTTAACAATTTTCACGAAGTTGGCAAACAATTCGGAGTCTTGCTATTAGATTTTCCGGAAGGCAACTTTGAGGTCGCCACTTTTAGGGCCGAAGATACCTATTCCGATAAGCGCCGACCCGACAAAGTCGTTTGGGCTAATGCTAAAGATGACGTTTTAAGAAGGGATTTTACAATAAATGGCTTGCTCTACGACCCGGTAAATAAGCAGACATTCGATTACGTCCAGGGGCAGAGAGATATAGAAGTAAAAGTAATTAGGTTTATCGGCGACCCTCTAAGGAGAATTACTGAGGATCCGGTCCGCATGTTACGAGCTATAAGATTCAAAAATCAGCTAAACTTCCAGTACGACAAAGATTCATATGGCGCTATCCGAAAATTAGGCTCGGAGATTAATCATGTTGCTAAAGAAAGAGTGGGGCAAGAGTTGCAACTGATGATGGCTGATTCAAATCGATTACAATGCATAAAAGATTTGGATCGACTAGGTTTACTCAAGATAATTTTGCCCGAGGTAGATCTACTAAAAGGCGTGCCGCAGCCGGAACAGTTTCATCAAGAAGGTGATGTATTTGATCATTCACTTAAGGCCCTAGGTGCTCTAAATAAAGACGCTCCAGCTTTCTTGGCCTGGGCTACATTACTTCATGACGTAGCTAAAGCCGAATTGGTCACTCTGCCAGCAAATCAGCATGGTCGAATTAAAACCGAAGGGCATGCCTCGAGATCTGCTCAAATTGCTAAGCAGATCTTAAATAGATTGCGTTATCCGAAAATAGAAGTTGAATCGGCTGCTTGGATGATTGCCCATCACATGAGCTTAAAAGACATCGACAATCTAAGGCCATCAAAAAGGGAAGCATACGTATTGGATCCAAGATTTCCTTGGCTTCTGGAATTACACCATGCTGATGCTGCCGGAGCAATTCCGCAAGACCTCTCCTTATATAATGAAGCCCTCAAAACTTACCAGAAAATGAAGGTAGATCATGAATACGAAAAGAAGCATAGTTTAAAACCACTTCTTAACGGTTATGATATTACTCGAGAGCTCCAGATTGATCCTAGCCCAATTGTAGGAACTCTATTGGAACAAATTCGAGATAAGCAGCTTAAGCATGAGCTAACAACAAAAGCAGAGGCTATTGCCTGGGCGAAGCAGCAGCCCGCCAAGATTTAATAATCTCTTTTGGTTTTAGAATTTCTGGATCGACTTCGAGAGCTTACAACACCCAAGACTAATAAGGCAACAAAAGCAGCCAAGGCAAGTGGTAAGCGATTGTTGTCATAAAAACTTTTTAACTGAGAGCTTTCTCTTGGTGGTTGGGTTGGATCTCCGACCCCTACTCCAAATAAGGCGCCAACCCGACCAGCTAAGTGCACAGATGCGTCGTCTTCAGTTTTTATGACTGGTCCGACAAATACAACTCCTTGGTAGCGGCCTACTTTGGCGTCTGCTGGAGGCGAGATTTTAACTGCAATATCTTGGCTTTCGCCATTTTCGAGTTCGAACTCCGCTGGTGTAAATTCTATCATCCCTTTAAGCGAGTTATTCGTAGAGCCAAGAGGCAGGTATTCTAATTCTTGGTTGCCAACCTTGCGGTAGTCCTCGGCGAATACATCGAAATTAGTTGTTTCACCAGTGCTATTGGTAAACGTTAACTGTTGCAGGGTGACTTGACCGGCGGGTACGGGTTCAATGTTTACCGAAGCCGGATATAGACTAATCGTCGACTTAGCATTAACCAGTCCTGGCAAAAGTAATAAGGAGAGTAAGATTAATAAACGCTTCATAGGTTAGGGATGATTGTTAGAGTTTGCTTAACGTTGTAGTTTCCGGCGACCGTACTAGTGCTTGCATTAGCAATAAAGCTCATGATGTAAAGAGTTTCGGCCGATGGCCCGATGGTCTTGGCGATATCGGCTCCACTCGACGAGTAGGCGAACAGATTTGAAAGTGAGTACTGACCCAGACTAGAACCAATCCCACCGCTGGGATTACTTCCTATTGCTGGCGTAGTATTAGCCACTAAGTTAAAACCAAATTGTTCAGTGCCAACCAGAGGCGCCTTAGCCGCTGATCCAATTGCAGTAATAGTATCCAGATTTTGTGATTCAGTTAAGCTGTCTTCGCCAGTGTAGCTAATGGTGTAACCCAAGCCGCGATTAGTTGAGGCTCTCATGCTAACCGAACAGCTAGCGGTTTGAGTTTCGGTAATTACTCCAAGAGAGCAACCTGCAGCATCTAGGCTAAAATTTAATGTTTCGACAACACTGGAAGTGACCAATACGCCATCGGTCAATGCAAATAAACCCAAGCCATCATCAACTCCTGTGGTGCAAGCCGCATCGCTATAAGAATTAATTTCGGCGTAATAGGTAATACCCTTGGTACTGCCGTTAGTTATGCCGTCTAATACCAAAGTCTGGCCAGCTCCGCCTGCCGGAGATTCGCCGCCGGCGTTTATTAGGGTGATAAGGCCAGTGGCGTCGCTTGCTGTTAGTGTCCAAGAGCCAGGAGTTGGCACAAAACTAGAGCTGGCATTAAAGCTACTTCCAGCGATACTCATTCCGCCAATCGGCGATACGCTCCCGAGTGAGTCTGTAAATCTAACTGTAATACAGCGAATGGTAGCTGTTGTTTGGCCGTCCACTGTTAGACTATAAGATACTCCCGTATTGCCGATAGTGGGATCGCTAATTGCTACAGTTTCGTTGGTTAGGGTAGCAGCCCCTACAGATTGAGCACCTATTAGCCAAGTTAATAACAACAATAAAACACTGGTTGTCGAAAAGAATCGACGCAAGATATTCCCTCCTAATTCGATATCTATTATAGAGCATAATCGACTGGTTTCTTAGTGGATAATAAAGGACCCCTTTAAAAAGGGGTCCTTCTGTTAACTGCTAATTGGTTTTATTTTTTGGATTTTTTACCGTCTGAGTGGGACCAGCTTTTAAGTAGCATGTAGAGAATGACGAGAACCAATAACAGAACTAGAATAGCGCTAAAAGGCACTACCCAGAAAGTGGTTGTTGCAGTTAGAGGAACAGTCTCACCATTAGGTGCCTTACCCATAATGTCAACATTGGCAGTGTAGCGGCCAAACGGCAAATCGTCGGTCAAGCTAACGTCGTAGTTGCGGACAGAGCTTGGCAAAACTCGACCCTCGTCATCATTTACCTGAATACTTTTTGAGGTTGGGCCAGAGATATCAATCGTACCCATTGGGGTAAAGTGAACGTTACCATTGTTTTTTACGGCAATGCGGAAGTTGACTGGACCCGACTGGTAAATATTGTTATCGGTACGGAAATCAACGATTTCACCTTGAGTGGTAATCTCGCCAGAGACCGTTAAGAGCAAAAGCGAACCAACACGGGCGGCAATACCGATTGTTGAGCCACTGTCTCCTGTATTTGGAGCTTCGGTAGAGCCAAAAACTGCGCCGTAATGTCCACCTGGATCAGCATTGTCTGGCACCTGGATGGTGTAAGTAAATGTTCCTTTTTGACCAGCTTCAAGGCTGACCTGGTCTAAATCAAAGTTAGTCCAGGAAGCCAAGCCTTGCTCATTAGTAACTGACTTAAATTCTGGGGCGCCAGAATCAGGGTCGTTACTAGCCTCAAAATCATTGACAACTGGGTAAAGAGTAACGGCACTGTTTGAGTCGTTAGTAAACTCAACCTCACCAGTAATTGTTTCGCCTGGATCAACATTTACCTCTCGGGTCAATGGAGTAACCGTTAAGGAAATGCCGTCGTCGGCAGTCTGGGCAAGAGCGCTGACCGGTGCAAGCAGTAACCCGCCAACCAGTAGCAATGCTCCTAACTTACTTGTGCCCCTCGTAAAGTTTTTCATTTAAATATTCTCCTTGGAGCTAATTAATACTGAGCGACGATGTTGTACGTCTGGGTCATTGAGTAGTTACCGGCCTCGGTGGCGGAGCTAACGTTGGCAATATAAGCCGCAGTAAAGGTAGTAAGAGTTGTTTGTCCTGAAGCCTCCGCAACTTGGGCACCGGTTGTAGCATTGAAGGAGAAAGTATCAACTGTCCCGTAGTTAGTTGAATAAGTACCTGAGCCACCAGAAGGATCAGCTCCAATAACCGGCGTAGTATTGAGCCGCAGGTTAAGACCAAATTGTTCAGTACCCTGAGTACTGGTTGCTCCCGTCGTACCAGTTTCGGTAATCGTATCCGAAGCACCATTGGTTAGAGTTGTGGTTGGAATATAACTGATTGTATATCCACCCGAAGCATTGGTTGCAGCGGTCATGGTGTGGCTGCAAGTGCCGGTGGTAGAAGCGGTTAAAACTCCAAGGTCACAAGTCGTTGAATCAACAGTAAAAGTGAGAGTTGGATTAACTTGGGCACTAACTACAACACCTTCTGTGTTTACAAAAGCTGCGATACCGTTAGAGTCTACAGCTACAGAACAAGCAGCGTCACTATAAGTATTTAGCTCGGCAAAATAGGTTGTATTTTTGACCGAGCTATTACCAACACCCGACAGGATCAAAGTGTTTGATCCGGCAGCTGGTGTTGAGCCAGTCGTGGCATCAACCATTCTATAGGTATAGGTATTAGGGTTAGAAGACGTCCAAGTACCACCGGTTGATAATGTTCCTGTTGGTGTAATACCAGTTATGTCCATACCGGTCGGTAAAGTAGTACCGCCGACTGCAGTTGTAAAATCAACCTCGAGACATTTAATATTCGTATTGGTGACATTGTCCACTGTTAGGGTGTAAGTGACACCGGTTTGACTAATAGTTGGATCGGACAGAGATATGCTCTCCGAATCCAATTCAGCTGCCACCGAAGTACCAGGTGCAACCAAAATTGTTAGCACACTCAATAATAGAATGAGTGTGACTGATAAACCGGTTTTACTTATATACTTCAACCGGTCGAAGTATTGCTTCACGAATCCCTCCTCGCGAGATTTAATAATTAATTTCGATTTTAGAACACTCCTCAATAAAGAGCAAACAACAAAGTGTGGACATTATTCAAGATTATTCAATAAAGAAGCGCCGGTCATATCAGATGGCTTAGGAATACCGAATAGCTCCAAAACGGTTGGGGCGACATCCGCCAGGGTATGCTTGGATTTGAGAGCCCGGGCAATTGAATTTTCGGTCAGGTCTGACTCAGGAACACTTTTCTTATTAGCGCCACTAATGTAAATGAAAGGCAAGGGGCTAATCGAGATTTTCTTTTTGTTTAAACCGAGTCGATTAGTGCCATGGTCAGCAGTTACGAGTAATGCTCCGCCAACTTTTAAGCAGGCATTGGCCACCCGGCGTAGAGCTTCGTCGATCGCTAGGATTGCAATTTTGGTAGCCGCCAAATCTTTACTTCGGGCTACCATGTCCAAGTTAGCAAAATTTACCAAAATAAAATCATGGGTTCGACCAGTGATAGCACGTTCCAGCGCCCGTGTGATTTGACCAGCGGCCATCACTGGCTGCTCAGCATAACTTTTGTTTATTTTAGGCGAGGGGATAATCAACCGTTCTTCGCCCTTGTAGGGCTCAGTATTACCACCATTAAAATACAAAGTTATGTGCGAAGCTTTTTCGCTTTCTGCTATACGGAGCTGGGTAAATTGGTTAGCGGAAAGTAGTTGCCCAAGGTTGTTTTCGATTTGAGCTGAGGGAAAAGCAATCTCAATCTTATTAAAAGGCAACTTATAATCGGTCAGGGTGACGATCTTTTCGACACTACTTATTGGTACCGACCGATACAAGCCGAGATTCTTGAGCGCTTCGGGATCAATCATGGCCCGAATTAATTGCCAAAGGCGCTCGCCGCGAAAATTCCAAAAAACTACATAATCACCAGGTCGTATTCTGCCTGGCCGAACCTGCTTAGCCTCTTCGGCAATTACTAACGGCTCAATCTGAGACTCTAGTTCATTAACTAGTCGACGTTCAAGATTAGACCAGTTTACTACCTGGGCAGTATCAGAGACCAAAGCCTGGTATGCCCGTTTAGTTAAATTCCAATTATCGGTTCGGTCCATTGCAAATTTACGACCGATCACTGTCG
This sequence comes from Candidatus Berkelbacteria bacterium, assembly GCA_020429585.1. Taxonomy (GTDB): domain Bacteria; phylum Patescibacteriota; class UBA1384; order JACPKC01; family JACPKC01; genus JAGQLE01. The sequence goes on along the minus strand of JAGQLE010000012.1, from coordinate 9,733 downwards.
CCAACTGGATATTTTCATCAAGAATCGTCTTGAGTTGATTGAGATAGCTCATGGCAGTATTACTCGGGACATCCTCGCCATCCAAAAAAGCGTGTACCCAGACTCGAGGAGCAGACTCTTTTTTTGCCAACTCAATCAAAGCGTTTAGGTGGTCAAATGAGGCATGAATGCCACCGTCCGACAGTAGGCCGAGCAAATGAACGGCTTTGCTCTCTTTTTTTGCTTGCACAAAAACTTGCCTTAAAATGTCATTGTTAAAAAACTGACCGGAAGAAATTGCTAAATCTAAATCAGCAAGGTCATCCTGAACAACCCGACCAGTTCCGATCGAGACATGGCCAATTTCAACCGAACCAACCTCTCCCTGAGGGTTTTCTAGCAACTTATAAGACTGCAATACTGCCCGAGGATAATTACGCCAAAGGTATTCGAAGGAAGGCGGGTTAGCCGAGGCCACAGGGTTAGCCGAACTAGGACTAATGCCCCAGCCGTCCAAAACAGCCAAAACAACCGGCGAGGGACGTTCGGAGATATCTCTTAAGCCAGACAGGGCCATGGATTAGTGGTAATTCTTGAGAACCGGCATCAAGCTATGGCCGGTCATAAGGGCTGGTTTTCTTATCTTAAGTAAATCTAAAACAGTCGGCGCAACATCCGCCAAAATCCCTACGGGGCTCTGAGACATAAATTTCATCTTGACGTCACCAGTCAGCGGCGAGTGCTTAAAACGAGAATCTATTAAAATAAGGGGTACTGGATTAGCGGTATGCTCCTTATCGATATCTCCAGTGTCTGGATGAATAAGCTGTTCTACGTTGCCATGGTCAGCGGTAATAATTAAGGTGTCGTCCCGTTGCTCAACCTCGTGCAAGATCAGACCAATTACCTCATCCAAAACCTCAATGCCCTCAATCGCCCGTTTTAAATTGCCGGTATGGCCAACCATGTCGCCATTGGCAAAGTTGACAATTGCCACGTCAAAACCATCGTTTTGGTAGGTGTCGATCAGAGTTTGGCCAATTTCTCGAGCTCCCATTGCTGGCGCCTTATCGTAAGTTTTAACTTTAGGAGAATTAACAAGCATTCTATTCTCGCCGGAAAATTCCTCTTCGCGACCGCCATTAAAAAAGTAGGTGACATGGGCATACTTTTCTGTCTCAGCTAAATGAAGTTGACGTTTTCCTGCTAAGGACAAAGTTTCGGCCAAGGTGTCCTGAATCGGTGGCTCAGGAAAAGCAACTTCGTTATTTTTAAGCTCAACACCATACTCACTAAAGGTAACAAAGGAAATATTTTTTTGATCAACTTCAAAGCCCTGGAAGTCTTTGCCATCTAGAGCCAAGCTGAGTTGACGTGCGCGGTCAGGCCGGTAATTGGAGAAGATTACCACGTCTCCGTCCTTGACTCGCAACTCCTGATTTTCTGGATCAATTACCGTGGGTGTAATAAATTCGTCTGTTTCATCTCTCTCGTAAGCGGCATTTAGGGCCTCCGTAACTGTCTGAGCCTTGTGGCCTTCGCCGTTAACCATAGCATCGTATGCTGCCTTAACCCGATCCCAGCGACGGTCCCTGTCCATTGCATAGTAGCGCCCCATGAGCGTTGCAAACTGAGCATTATTCTTTTTAGCCATTGTCTCGAGTTTAGGAAAGAATTTTTCGAATGATTTAGGAGTGGCGTCACGACCGTCACTAATTAGATGCAGAGCGATTTTGGTCAAACCCTGTCGTCCGGCGAAGTCAATTAAAGAAACTAGGTGCTCAATATGGCCATGAACACCGCCAGGAGAAACAATGCCGATACAGTGAAAAGTAGAGTTGGCATCCTTAGCTTTTTGAGCCGCATCAACTAGTGCCTTATTTTCAAAAAACTTCCCACTCCTAATTGATTCTGTAATTCGAGTTGACTCCTGTAAGACCACTCGACCTGCACCCAAGTTGACATGGCCAACCTCTGAGTTGCCCATCTCACCCCACTGCAGGCCTACCTCAGAACCATGCGCTCGAAGGGCTGTATAAGGGTATTGGGCAAAAATTCTATCAAAATTAGGTGTTTTGGCCCGATAAGTAGAATTACCCTGGGTGGCTGGAGAAATTCCAAAGCCGTCCAGAACGAGAAGTATTAATTTTTTGTCCTTCGCCAATTTACCCTCCTTAAACCGACAAACTTAGTTTTGATTCAATTGTTCTTCGATTCGCAACAGCTGATTATACTTGGCCACTCTTTCGCCACGGGAGGGGGCACCGGTTTTAATGAATTGAGCCCCCGAACCCACTGCCAAATCAGCAATAAATGACGACTCTGTTTCGCCCGAGCGATGAGAAATAATACGCGTAATATTATTCTCCTCAGCCAATCTCATAGTCTGAAAAGTCTGAGTCAGAGAACCAATTTGATCGGGTTTAATAATAATAGCATTAGTTGCTTTGCGTTCTATGCCTTCTTTGAGGCGTTGCGGATTAGTTGTATAAAGATCGTCACCGACAATCATAATTCTCTGCCCGAGCCGTTCGCTAATCGCCGTCCAACCAGTCCAATCGTCTTCGGTAAGAGGATCCTCAATGGAAATAATTGGATACTCATCAAGTAATGACTCGTAGAAAGCAATTGGATCTTGGGGGTAAGTTACACTTGAGAGATCTGGGATAGAACTGGCGGCAACGTCCATGGCAATCGAAACATCTTGGCCGGGCTGATACTCGGTGCCGTTAATAGCTTGAATAATAACTTCCAGAGCTTCTTTGTTTGAATTTAGTCTCGGCGCAAAACCACCTTCATCGCCAACTGAAACCGAATGGCCCATACCTTTGAGAATCTCCTTAAGTTTATGAAAAACAGTCCGGCCGATTTTAACTTTTTCATAAAAAGGCCGGCCATCGTTTTTTGGTACAACCATAAATTCCTGAAACTCTAGGTTATTATCGGCATGCTTGCCACCATTGATGATGTTAAACATCGGCGTCGGTAGACTCGGAGTTGATTTTAGGTTGGCAATTTGGTGAATATGCTCATAGAGTGACTTACCCTGAGTCTTAGCTGCTGCATCGGCACAAGCCAAAGAAATAGCCAAGATTACGTTTGCTCCCATCACGCTCTTGTCGTCAGTGCCATCAGCCTCGATCATACTAAGATCAATCCGCTCTTGATTAACTGGATCCTGTCCAACTAATTGAGCTGCCAGCGTTTGAACATTTTCAATAGACTTGGCCATATCCTCGATTTTGTAAGCTTCGTGACGACCAGTTGAGGCACCGGACGGAACAGAGGCCCTACCCAAGGTGCTATCGTCTAGTACAACATCAACTTCTAAAGTTTCGTTGGCGCGCGAATCGATAATCGTTCGACCATGGACTGATTTAATTGTTGCCATAATAATCCCTCTGATTTATTGGTACTTATAATAAAACTATCTTACGTAGCGAACAACCGGCAAGAGGGTAACATCCAAGATAACATGATTATCAAAAGAGTTACCGAGTTGGTCACCGACCATTTTTAAGGCTGTCTCGTCTATAATTTGCGAACTAGTAATTGAAACTTTTACCTGAATCGACTCAGATTGCCGACTGACACTGATTGAGTCAATATCGGATTCATTTAGCGATGGAATTGAATCGAGAACAAGCTGACGCACTTTTTGCTCTTGTTGGTTTGATTGCACAACCTTAACCAAAGAATAGGTAAGTGGAATAGCCAATAAAATCATCAGAATAACTGACCAGCGAATCTCGGTCTGAAGTAGGATCATATCCTTCTTACTGTCCTGATGATCTGGACGAAAGCCGAAAATCAAAAGCATGATCGTTCCGGTAAAAATCAAAGCGACTAGATTAGCTAAAAATAAAATAAAGGCCCCCGAAGCAGCTATCAAGTCAAAAGCCACCAAGCTATGGCCGACGACCGCTAGGGGTGGCAAAAGGGCGGCAGCAATTAGAACGCCAACCATAGATGAACTCAGGCGTGGCCAGATCATTGCCAAGGCACCCGTTATCCCAGAAACAAGTGCAATCGCTAGGTGAATAAGGTTAGGATTTGTCCGGGAAAGAATCTCTTGACCAGGAATATCCCTAAAAGGTGAAAACAGACTTACGATAATAGCCAGAGTGACAACCCCTAAAATAACTCTTCCCAAAGTTAAGCTGGCCTTTTTAAGTTGCCCGATCCGCCCCATCACTACCGACAAAGCCAGGGCCATAATCGGCTCAAACAAAGGAGCAATAAGCATCCCACCAATTACGACTGGTGCCGAGTCGACAATTAAACCCAGAGTTACGATAACCGCCGATAAACCGGTAATTAAATAAAAATCCTGGTCGGGATTAGCAGACTCAAAAAGTTTTTTGGTGATCGTTCGCCGATGCTTCGATTCGATATGAGGAATTAGACTGGTGATTATTACCCTCCAGATTTTCTTTTAGTTCCTTTATTTTAGCAGGTAATGATTTGAGCGATACTATATAGGTATCTGATTGTTGTTCGACTTGCTTGTTAGCAATTATGCCACCAAAACCAACGAACAAATCAACATCTTGACTTACCTCGAGATCACGAACTGAGTCTCCGATATAAACTACGGGACCAAGCTTAGCAATTTCGGCCAAAACAATCTTATAACCCTCAATCGAAGTTAAGATATTATCATCATCAAAACTTTGGTAATTACCAACTTCATCAAATTCAAGATCAACGGCACAGACCCTAAAAGGCTCAATACCTAATGCCCGAGCAGTCTTGAGAATAGCGGGGCGGTAACTAGATGAAACAATGTGGATTTGGCAACCCATCTTTTTAAGTTCAGCAATTACGTCTTTGGCTTCTGGCACGATTGCCTTGTAATAGGCTTCAGCCAGCCAGGCAATATCACTAAAAGAGGGCCGATACTGCTCAAAGCGACGAACAAACGACTGATTAAACGCCTCCTGACCTTCGATAATCGAATCTCGAGCTGCCTCAATTGCCTTCGCGTCAATACCTTTTCGCTTGGCGAGCTCAAAAGTACCTTCGATGGCGACTAAAGTACTATCAAAGTTAAAAACGATCTGGATTTGCTTATTTGTCGTCATATTTTATTACCTGCCGCTTACAGAATTAGCGAAGATATAAAAAACTGAAATTATTTACTAATTCTCTCATGTGGTGGACCTAGCCGGAGTCGAACCGGCGACCTTCGCAATGCGAATGCGACACTCTACCAGCTGAGCTATAGGCCCGTACACCTGACTAGTCTTTTAACCTATTTTTCTCCTATAATGATAGCAGGAATCTACCCTAAACAGAAGGGAAAATGAAGGTCATAAAAGTAGACCCCAACAAACCGGAACCAAAGCTTATCAACCAAATCGTCGCTATCTTGCAACGCGGTGGAACTTTTATTTACCCCACTGACACCTGCTACGGTCTTGGAGGAGATGCTCGGAACCCCAGAGTCACAACAAAAATTGCCAAACTTAAAAACCGTCCAGCCGACAAAAAATTCTCGGTTGTAGTTAAAGATATCCTAATGGCCAAGGAAGTAGGGTACATTAACGAAAAGCAGGAGCAAATCCTCAAGCGCTACTTACCCGGACCCTTTACCTTTTTGGTTCCTAATGCAGATTACGAGATTTTAAAATCAAACTCGATTGGTCTTAGAATTCCTGATTACCCGATTACCCAAGCCATCGCCAATAGTCTAAACGAACCCTTTATTACCACTAGCGCTAATATTTCCGGTGGAGAAAATCCTTATTCTTGTTTTATGCTCGACCAGGGTATTTTAAATTCAAAACAGGATAGTCAAGATTTGCCTGATATTATCATTGACGCTGGCGAACTACCAAATGTACCTGCCTCAACGATTGTTGATTTAACGACTGAGCCATATAAAATTATTCGCCAGGGCGGGGGAGAGTTTAAATCTTAATCTAGGATATCTCGTAGCCTAGGCTCGAAGTAGGAACTTCCTTTGATTGCTTTGTCTGGCCCGATATCTTTACTCATATTAGAACGATGAACTTCTTTAAAGACCTGATCGATTTTTTTCTGGAGACCATGTTCGATAATTGTGCCATAAACGGTGTAGAGAATGTCAGATAATTCCTTGGCTATACCTGCAAGATCTTGGTCTTGAGCTGCCTTTAAGTATTCGTCAACCTCCTCAGCCATAAGACGATAGCGGAATTCAAAACGACTATCAGGTAAAGCTGTGGGTGAGTCTGATACCAAGTTCTGATACTTGCGATGAAACTCTTCGACTAACAAAAGCTGTTCTTTCATACTGACTCCAACTTAGCGATCTTATCAAACTCGGCCCTAAAGTTTTTAAGAGTGTAACCGAAGCCGGTATGGAGCGGTTTAGGTAGGGACCTAAGCTTAAACCAACCAAGATCATCTATTTTTGTTGGTTCGTTGATTCTAACCTTGTCTTGATCAACTATTACAAAATAGGGAATAGCAAACCAATGCGTGAGCTGATTTTCGTGGCGTCTAAAAATTGAATGAGGGGGCAACGAACCAATAATTTTACCTTGACAACCATACTCCTCGGCCACTTCTTTGATGACATTATTATCTGGAGATAACCCAAACTCCAACTGACCAGAGCCTGGGTCCCAACGACCAACCTCGTCCCGGCAATTAGCGCTTCGCAAGTGTAAAACAAATTCCCCCCCGACCATCAGTGCAATAAAAAGGAGTTGTTACACCAACATAGTCTAACCCGGGCTTCATTTTCGTCTTTTTCTTTTTCGGTGGTGCTTTTTGGTTGGGTGATGAATATGTTCGAACTGCCACATCCTATAAATTAGATAGCTTTCAATTAGTAATCCGCCAAAAAATATAAGAATAAGAGCCAATAAGACTCCATAACGATAGCTTAGCCGGTTTAATTGCTGTCGAGCCTCTGCTAGTTCAAGGGCAATAGCTGAGGAATCTGATCCTTGGTCAACCAAGCCAGATAATTCGCTCTCAACCTCAGGCGAAGATGTATCTGTATTTATTTCCTGGCTAGTTACAATTGGAACTGACGAACCCGTGTTGACAAACGCATCAACTGTCACATTATTTAAGGAAATTCCCTCTGAGCCGTCAGATAGTAAATAAATTCTTAAGTAGAGTTTGCCCAAGCCCGCAACATTCTCAAAATCACCAATCAGCGAGTTGATTTCGGATAATTGAGCCGCTTGATTTGGATCATCTATTACTTTTTGCCAACGATCGTCAACTACCCCATACCAAGTTTGCGAATCAGAACTTAATTGGTAGCGAACGTTGCCTTCATTACCCGCTGTTAAAGTCTGTGATATAGACTTTAATTCAGAATAAGGCAAGCCTTGCTTAGTGGTAATTACGCCGTATTCCGGATAGTGCCTAGGCAAAACCTCAACCTCATTTAATAACGGACCGGCTACTGGTAAATCACTCTCTAAGAAAAGCCGGTACTGAAAGTAACGATTGCTGTTGATTCCTAGCAAATCTAAATTCGGCAAGCCCAACGATGAATTATTTAGCTCCTCAGAGTAATATGTTGCCCCGGAGCCATCCGGACCAATAAATGATTCCCCTGAACAAGCCGGGTCATTGCAACTTCTGACTTGGAATTTGATTCGCTTGGCACCGCGGTTATAGAAATCTTCGATTTCATCGGCTGAGAGGGCGCGATCAAAAAAAGCAACTTCGTCGATTTGACCAGCAAACCCATTACCAATTATTACCGAGTCGTCAGTTAAGATAGGCGCCGAAATCGTCGCCGAAGCAACTAGGCTTCCATTCTGGTAGAGTTTCTGCTGATCAGCACTTAAGCTCGGATCATAGGTCAAAACCAGATGGTTCCAGCCAGAAGCAATCGGATTGGTTATTTTTGAGCTGCCAACCTCGGCAGAAACCTCTGTGTCCGTAGCATCAAGCGCATAACTTAATCGTTTGGCGATGCCTCGACTGCTTAGTATGTCTAAAGTGGTAAGAAAACCGTCGCTGCCAGAACCAGCATAAGCAATACCAAAAATGTTGGCATCGATATGAAAAAGCTCACTATCAACCGCCGAAGTCGGATCATGTTCAAAAGAATCAATAATGGCACCAATTGAACCAGCTGAGTCTATTGAAATAGCAGACACGAATCCATCGCTGCCAGGCCCAGTAAAAGCAATCGTATAGATACCACCTGACAATCCAGTAATCGAAGGCTCAGTTCCTTGAGCTGGATCATATTCGAAACTATCAGTTAAAACTGTATCGATGGTACCTGCTGAGCCAATACCGATCGTCGCTAGCCAGCCGTCGCTACCTGGACCTCGATATACGATTGCGTATTTATCGGAGCCAACTTTAACAATATCTGGTTCACGACCCTCAACCGGATCAAATTCAAATGTATCTAGTAGTGGAGAAATAATACCCGAAGATGAGATATCCATCGTCGCTAACCAGCCATCAGTATCAACTCCTCGGTAGGCAATCGCGAAAGTGTCGGCATCGAGTTTGATTATCTCCGGTTCACGGCCTTCTACCGGATCAAACTCTAATGAATCAACTACCGCTGAGCTAATGTCGCCGGTTGCGCTTATATCAACAGTTACCAGCCAGCCGTCAACGCCGGTACCTCGATAAGCAATCGCAAAAGTATCAGTATCAACGGCAACGATTTTAGACTCAAAACCGTCAAGCGGATCATACTCCAAGCTATCAATCGGTGCTGAGCCGATATCACCAGTCGTGCTTATCTCTATGGTTACTAACCAACCGTCATTACCAGGCCCACGATAACTAATAGCATAGATATCATTGGCAACGTGGGTAATATTCGGCTCTAAGCCGGCAACAGTGTCGAACTCCAGAGTGTCGATATTTGACAATATTGAGCCAGCTGAATCAATCGCAAAAGTTTTAATAAAACCGTCGGAACCGTCACCGGTATAGGCAATTGCAATTACGGAATTACTAATCTTGATCGCCGATGGATTTAGCCCTGTAAGGGTATCGTACTCCAGCGAATCTAAATTTACTGGTTGGATTTGACCAACTGGAGAACCGGCCCCACTAGACTTAAACCAGCCACTTAAACTAAAAGCACCTGTCGGCTTTAGTGAACCAGAATCAGGAACGAGTAACTTATCATCCGTACCATTAAACTCAGGAGAGTTTGCAAATCTGCCAGCAAGACCCAGGGTCGGACAACTAGTCCCGCTACACTGAGCATCATTACCACTACCGGAACCGTCAGTAATACTGGTACCAACTTCCTCATCGAGGTGCAAAAGCAATCTATTGCCTGCCATCGAAATATTGCCACTAGCATAACCTGATTCTGTCTTGCCATTGTTTAAGAGAGGCTTAAAGTAGGGGAATGAGGGCATCCATTTTAAATTTTGCCAGCTCAAGGCTCGGCCGGCATCAATAACCCGGGAAGTAAAATTACCAGAGCCATTAATTAAGCCTAGAGAGGATAACTCGACTGAGTTGCTTTGCCATTGGGTATCAAAGTGCGAACCGCCACCGAAACCCAATGCATCGTTACTATCATCCAACTGGTCGATGGGCTTTAGCGAAGCCACGCCACCATCTACCTCGACTAGGTTAGAATCAAAAATATAATCGGCCGGATTAGTAAACGACCAACCAGGCTCATCAGCTTGAGCGATTCCAAGGAAAATGGCACTTAGGCTCCCCATGCCAATCAAAAGCAAGGCTAACCAGACTGCTGTAACCTTTTTCCAAATTCCTAACAATTCCGGACGATGAAAGTCCAGCTCCCTCC
>JAGQLE010000011.1:7255-14080 GCA_020429585.1 Candidatus Berkelbacteria bacterium | reverse complement strand
AACTGACTAATCGCCTTACCCTCACCGTCATAAACTTGCAAGTCAAATTCATCTCGATCTTGAGCAAATAGTACAAATCCTCCGTAGGACTCGCCGTCAACTAAGGTCTTGCCACCATCTAAAAGATCGATATTAAGAGTTGCAACTCCAGTTGTAGGCAAGCTAGGCAGAGCGGTTGCCGCCTCCGACTGCTGTGATTGAACATAAAAAAATCCGGCTCCAACAACAATTGCCAAGCCGACAAAAGATAATAATTGCTTCCAATAAATGCCAAAGGTTGGCATCGCCCTCCCTAAGCAATTTGACTAAAGGCCAGTTTCGATCCAACGAATAATTCTAAAGCCAAACTAGACTCAATTGTACCATGCTTAACTCCAATATCGAGATCGGCTAACCGGCGATAAGAGGAGGTAATCTCAGCCAAGCTGAGGCTGCGGGCTAAGCTGAGTTGTTTTTTAACAACAAAGGGATTGAGCTTAGTGACTCGAGCAATGTCAGCCGGTGAATGGCCTTGGTCAAGAGTCCACCTAATCAAGGCCAGCGACCTTAAACCAGATGCCACCATCGCCACCAAATACTGGGCATTTTCGCCTTGACCCAAAAGCTGGCGCAACGTCTTTAAGGCTTGGCTTGGACTGCGTAGCAAAGCATCGGTCAAGGCAAAGACGCTCGTTGGTGCCGAAGAAGCCACCTGCTCAACGATGTGCTGCTTAACTATGACCCGACTAGGCTCGCTCAATAGTTGCGTTGCCAACTTTGTCAGCTCTGTCGCCAACCGGGCAGTTACACCGCCGGTCCTTTCGACCAGTTCTCGTAGGGCAGTTGGCTCGATCTCAACCTGCCAACGACTAAGAAATTGACGGATCCAACTATTGAGTAGATTACCAGCCAAAAGCGGATACTCCTGGACCTTGGCAAACTTCTTCAACTCCTTAAATAGCTTAAGGCGTTTATCGGGCAAACCAGATTCAAAAATAATCAAGACGGTCGTATCGGGTACCTTGGGTAAGATATCTTGCAGCTCCTCCTGGATAGTTTTAGTAAAAGCATCACGAATAATAACTAATCGACTCTTGGCTAAGAAAGGCAGCGCATATATTTGCGGCGCCAAATCAGCAGCTTTAACCGATCGTCCGTCCAACTCAGCTAAATTAGTATCGCCCAAGCTGGCATCGATATACTTGGCTTTAATTTCTTTAAGCTTAACCAAGCTCCGATAAGTATCCTCACCGTAGAAAAATAAAATCATAATTTTAGCGTAGAGGGTTTAGCGCTTAGGGTCTAGTCATGGTACCGAGAATACATCTTCGAACCATCATTCTTGTGAGCATTGGAACGAGGCTAGTTCGAAATCGAATGAGACGAGCAGTCAAACACGAGACGCATCTGTCCGAAGATCGTTAACACCAAAAAGGAATAAATGAAAAATTTTACGATCAAGTTATGCGGCGAGAGCGAGTCAAATATGAGATTTCACTAACAAGTGACAGCTCACGATAACAAGATATCTCAATTAGCGTTTCATGAGCGAATTGCTCATATTTTTAAATTCTTTTCTAAAAAAAGAAAATTGATGAATTCTAATTCGGATGGAAATTATTGAACAAATCCCAATAAACTTCTTTACTAAGCTCCACTCCTGTTATAAACTGTTATTTATGGACGAAACAAATCAACTCCCCAGTCGCTACGAATCAAGTGAGCACGAGCAGAAAATCTATAAGCTCTGGGAAGAGGCCAAGGCCTTTGCTCCCAAGCCCAAACAGGAAGGCGAGAAAACCTTTTCCGTTTTGATGCCGCCACCCAATGCCAACGGCTCTCTCCATGTTGGCCATGCCGTCTTTGTTACCCTCGAAGACTTAATGACCCGCTATCACCGAATGAAAGGCGAAGCCGCGGTTTGGTTTCCGGGCTTTGACCACGCTGGTTTTGAAACCCAAGTGGTATTTGAAAAAGTTTTGCAAAAACAAGGCAAATCCCGGTTTGAAATGGAACGAGATGAGTTCTATGATGCCACCTTGGCCTACACCAAAGACAATTCCGAATTTATGCTTAACCAACTCAAACGGCTCGGTGCCTCGGCCGACTGGGAAAATCTCAAATTCACCTTAGACGAAGACGTCGTTGACTTGGTCTACCAAACCTTTGTCCAACTCTATGAAGACGGTTTAGCTTATCGGGCTAAACGGCCGGTTCATTGGTGCGTCAAACACCAAACCACTCTCTCTGACCTCGAAGTTAAAGATCATGAGCAGACTGATTCGCTTTACTATTTAAAATACGGCCCGATGATCGTGGCTACGACCCGGCCGGAAACTATTTTTGCCGACGTCGCCGTGGCCGTCCATCCGGAGGACGAACGTTTTCAGCAGTATATCGGCCAGGAGATCGAAGTTGATTTCGGTATCAACAAGCGGATGATCAAAGTGGTAGCCGATGAAATGGTCGACCGGGAATTCGGAACCGGTGCGGTCAAGATCACTCCTAATCATGATGCGGCCGACTTCGAAGTTGCCCAGCGCCACAACTTACCAACCGACCTAATTGCCATTAATCAATATGGCAAACTAACCGACTTGGCTGGACCACTAGCCGGCCTCAAGGTTGACGAAGCCCGGCAGAAAACGATTGAGCTCTTAGAAGAAAAAGGTTTAGTTGAAAAGATTGATACCAACTACCACCATTCAGTTAAAACTTGCTACAAATGCGACCGGGTCATTGAGCCAAGGATGCTCACCCAATGGTTTATTGCAGTTAACCAGGATGGTAAAAAAACCGGCAAAAACTGGGCCCGTGATGCAATACAGGCTGTTGCCGACAATAAAACCCAATTCGTAACCCCTCGTTTTAGAAAAGTTTTTGACCACTGGATGTCGATTATTCGCGATTGGTCGATTAGCCGCCAAATCGTTTGGGGAATCAGAATCCCAGCCTGGTACTGCCAGTGCGGCGGCACTACCGTCAAATTACCGAGCAAAACGAAACTTACTTTTTTGCGCCACGGCCAAGCCGAACACAACGTCAAACAAATCGGCAACGGCGATCCAACCCAATCCTACCCACTCACCGACCAAGGTAAAGAGGAGATTAAAAAGGCGCTGACCGAGTTTAAGAGCGATAATCGCCACTTCGACCTAATTATTGCTTCGGAAATGGAGCGCACCCAGCAATCTGCTCAGATTATCGCCGACGGTACCGAAATTAAAATCGATGCCCGCCTTAACGATGTCAAATTGGGCGGACTCGAAGGCGCCAGTATCGCCGAAATCCATGAGGCCACCAGCTACCACGAACAATCAGCTCAGGGTTCGGAAACTTTCACCGAGGTCACCCGGCGAGTTGAAGACTTACTCCGTGATCTCGAAGCCAACTATCAAAACAAAAAAGAAGTCTTAATCGTTACCTCAGAAATTATTTTTTGGGCTCTACGCCAGGTTTTGCATCCCGAACTCGAACCTCACGAAATGAAGCACCATATTAAAAACGGTGAATCATACACCTTCTCACTTGGCGACATCACCCCCTGCGCTAAATGCGGCCAGATGAATGTTGAACGCGATCTCGATGTCTTTGATACCTGGTTTTCTTCCGGCCAGTGGCCCCATATCGTTCCCAAAACCACCAATCGCGCCGACGACTTCGAGCGCTTTTACCCAACCTCGGTTATGGAGACCGGCTGGGATATTCTTTTTTTCTGGGTAGCCCGGATGATGATGATGAACATCTATTTAACTGACGACGTACCGTTTAAGCACATCTACCTTCACGGCATGGTTCGCGACAAAGACCGCCAAAAAATGAGCAAATCCAAAGGCAACGTTATGGATCCGCTGGCCGTTATCGACCAATATGGAACCGATGCCCTCCGACTCGCTCTGGTTTTTAACACCTCAACCGGCAACGACATGAGCATGAGCGAAGAGAAAGTCAAAGGTATGCGTAACTTTGCCAACAAGCTCTGGAATGTCGCCCGATTCACTTTGATGAATCTAGAAGGCAATAGTTTCGAGGCAATAGGCGATAGCAGCAGCTTGTCATCCTTGAGTCGGATGAAATCCGACATCGAGGATCCCGACAAATCTTCCTCTAGCGGCAGAGATTCTTCGACTCCTCTGCCAGCTGGCGAATCCGCTCAGAATGAAAATAAAAACGAACACACGGAGAGATCTTTCGACTCTGCTCAAGATGAAAGCCTAAAAACACCTCAGCCGCTCAACCAAGCCGACAAGGTGATTCTCGATAAACTCAACCACACCATCAAAGAAACAACCCGCCATTTCGACGAGTTTAGATTCCACGAAGCGGCCCAAGGACTTTATCAGTTTCTCTGGAGTGATTTGGCCGATACCTACCTCGAAGCAGCTAAAGAGCCACTTAATGGCACCGATGACGATGCCAAAGTTAATACTCAACAGATTCTCCTCTATGTCTTAACTAAAACCATCAAGCTTCTACACCCAATCATGCCATTTGTTACCGAATTAATTTGGCAAAGTTTACCGTCGGCCGCCAAGGACAATAAACTCTTAATTAACGCCAGCTGGCCAGTTAATGACTAAGGCCAAATTCGATTACGATAAATTAGATCCAGACAAAACCCTGGTCTTAGTTGATGCAATGGCAATGGCTCACCGTAGCTTTTATGCAATTCCACCCTTGTCGAAGCGAGGGCAACCAACGAACGCTGTTTACGGTTTTGGCTCCACCCTCCTTCATGTCCTCGACATTCTAAAACCAAAGCATATTGCCGTTGCTTACGACGAAAAAGGCCCGACGATCCGTCATGAAGAGTTTAAAGATTATAAAGCTACCCGCACCGAAACGCCGGACGCCTTAAAAAGCCAGTTTCCATTAATCCGCGAACTGGTCGCCGCCTTGGCGATTCCCAGTTTTAGCCTAGCCGGCTATGAAGCCGACGATATCATCGGTGCTCTGGCTAACCAGGCAACGAAGCAAGGACTCAAAACAATTATTGTAACCGGCGACCACGACCTCTACCAGCTAGTCAACGACACGGTCTGGGTCTATAACGTCAGTCGGGGCAACCAAGCAGCAGAAATGATCGACCCAGAAGCGGTCTTCGAAAAATACGGCTTTGATCCACTCAAAATTATCGATTACAAGGGTCTGCGCGGCGATACTTCTGACAATATTCCCGGCGTACCTGGGGTTGGCCCCAAAACGGCTAAAACCCTGATTGCCGGCTTTGGCACCGTCGAAGCTATGTACCAGGAACTTGAATGCGAAACCGGTTACCGAGCCAGCCTTAAAGACCGAGGGATCACTGAAAAACTCTGGCAGAAGTTGTGCGAGCATAAAGACCAGGCAATTCTTTCCAAACGTCTCGCAACTATTCGCACCGACATTCCCGCCAAACTCAATTTGCCCGCGACCGTTGTTAAAGATTACGACGAACAGCGAGCCAAAGATTTTATTACTAACTGGGGTTTTCGCTCACTCTTAAGCCGACTCCCGAGTAATGATCCTAAATCGGAACAAGAAAGCTTGTTTTAATGATTATCTATCCGGATATCGCAACCCTCGACACCAACCTCAACAAGGTGCTGCGAAAAATGGAGAAGACCGGCGTCAAGCTCGATACCGGTTATTTGGCCAAGCTGGCAGTTAGGCATGCCAAAACGCTCGAAAAACTGACTGTTCAAATTTATGACCTGGCCGGCCACGAGTTCTTAATCGACTCGCCCAAACAATTATCGGGGGTTCTATATGGCGAACTCCACCTCGACGAGGGCGAGGTTAGGATTCCCCGGACGAAATCGGGTAAATCAACGGCGGCCACGGTTTTATCGAAGCTACTAGGCACCCATCCAATTATTGCGCCTCTAATGGAATACCGGGAGACTAAAAAATTGCTCTCGACCTATATTGAACCGCTGCCAAAACTAGTCGACGATAATAGTCGACTCCATACGACCTACTCAATCGATACAGCTGCTGGTCGCCTCTCCAGCAAAAACCCCAACCTCCAAAATATTCCTGCCCGGAGCGAAGAAGGTCGCGAGATTCGCAAGGCCTTTGTTGCCCAAGAAGGCAATGAATTTCTTTCGATTGACTATTCGCAGATCGAGCTCAGGATTGCCGCCCATTTTTCTCAGGACCCCAACCTTATTAAGGCTTTTATGAGCGGTGATGACATCCACACTGCCACCAGTAAAATCATGAAAGTCGACCGCCGGGTTGCCAAGGCAATTAACTTCGGCCTTTTGTTTGGCCAAGCTGCCTTTGGCCTGTCGGAAACTTTAGCGATTAGCTTTGAGGAGGCGCAGGAGTTTATCGACAATTATTTTCATCAGTTCAGCCGACTCGCCGACTGGATGGCCGAAACCAAGCAGAAAGCCCACGAAAAAGGTTACGCCCAAACGCTCCTGGGAAGAAAGAGATATCTAAGTGCCGAACTAACTAGCAATAGCTATCAGATCCGCGCCTTTGCCGAACGAGTCGCCCTTAACCATCCTATCCAGGGCACCGAAGCAGAAATTATGGCCTTAGCGATGATCGAGATCGACCAGCAATTACCTAGTGACACTAAAATGCTCCTTCAAGTTCATGACGAGCTCTTACTCGAAGTACCTAAAGGCCAAGCTAAAAAACTCGCCCCTAAAGTTCAAAAAATAATGAGCAATGTCGCCGAAATTACCGTACCAATCGAAACCGAGGCCAAGATTGGTCCTAATTGGGCGGAGATGAAAAATACTAACTGAGATGTTTGATATTATTGAACCATGAAAAACCAATCAGAAAATACAACTACCACCGAAATAAAAGATTTAATTCTCGAAGAACGACAGCATACGGAACAGTTAT
>JAGQLE010000011.1:0-7128 GCA_020429585.1 Candidatus Berkelbacteria bacterium | reverse complement strand
GGAACAGTTATTTAAAGATGAACGAAAACACACAGAACAGCTGTTGGTTGAGGAGCGTGCTTACAATCGACAACTTTTAAGTGAGTTTGCCACCGAAATCAAAAATAAAATCGATGAGTCCAATCAAGATCGAGTTGACGATGTAGATGCAGTCACCGACCGCGTTGCCAATCTAGAAAGACGCGTCGAGATCCTCGAAAAAACTGTCTAGAAAATCTCCGGGTTCAAAAAGGTAAAATCTTTCTTACGGCACGAGCGGTTTTATAAAGCGCATAACGACCAGGATCCAGCACAATATCGAACGAGTTCGGATAATGTACAGTCTGGCCGTTAAAACCAAGCTTAAAACGGGTAATGCCGGCCCATGGGTGGCTCAAATCGTAGTCGTAAGCTCCGTCAACCACCACGCCAGGGGCAATTCCATAAAAATCATAACTCGAATCGCCGCGACCAACCGCGTCCTGAATTGCCACCCATTGCAACAAATGTGGCGCCATTAATTTGCGGTGTTCATAATCAGAGGCGCCATGCAAGTAATAACTTTTACCCTGGTGGCTTAAAACGATCGTTGCTCCCAGATGATGGCCCTCATACCAAGCTGCGTAACAAACAACATCCAGATCAGATCTTAATAAATCGCGGTAATAGCCAACCGGATGGTAGCGAAACTGTTGCCGCCCCGAGGTTTTTTTGGCCAACTCGACAAAAGCCAGAAGCTCCTTGGAGTCCGGCCGATCCGATTTAGAAATAGTAACGCCTTTTTTTTCGGCCAGGCGAATATTGTAACGATGTTTGGAATGAAAACTAGCTAAAAGATCAAGCTGAGTCAGATCAAGAACAAGGGTATCCTGCGGCTGGATGGGGCGGATCGACTTTAAATAGCTCTCTTTAGGAATCTTGGAGCCGAGTTCCGGATCGACGCGCACGAAAACCAAGTCGTAACTAACCGCTTTGGCCCGAATTAGATTAACTAGTTCGTCATCAACCTTAGCCCGAGGAGAATACCAATACTTACCAATAAAGGTTGAGTGACGAATCATCAGCTGGTCAGCCACCCGTAAGGTAGCGTGGTTTTGACTTTGCTGAAACTTCTCCCAAGCAGTAGTTTGCAAAAAAGACGTTGAGGAATCCATGCCTTTAAGGGTAACATTAGCGCAATGAAAAAAATACTTGCGATTGAAACCAGCTGTGATGAAAGCTCGGTCGCCGTCCTCGAAGGCGACGGCCAGGGTTTAGTTACAACCTACTCCAATGCCATCGCCTCTCAAGCCTCGATCCATGCGGAGTTTGGTGGGGTTTTTCCTGATTTGGCGGCCCGGGAGCATACCAAAAAAATTATCCCAACTCTTAACCTGGGCTTATTCGAAGCCGGCCTATTAAACTCGCTCAAGCCTAATAAGGAAGAAACTCAAACAGCTCTGGCCCAACTTGATGCCATCGCTGTCACGGTTGGTCCCGGTTTAATCGGTTCACTTTTAATCGGCGTAAATGCGGCCAGCCAATTGGCCCACTTAGCCAAAAAGCCAATTATTCCCATTAATCATTGGGAAGGTCATTTGTATTCTGTTTTTCTTCAAAAGCCAGGATGCGACCAAGATCCAAACTGTCATCCTGAGCGAGAGCAACGAGTCGAAGGATCTCAGCGATCCAAGCAACACCAAGATTCTTCGACTCCTCCTGGCGGATCGGCTCAGAATGACAAAATTCCGGAATTTCCCATTCTCACCCTAACCGTTTCTGGCGGTCATACCAGCCTCATCCTCCTTAAAAATCACTTTGAATACGAGATTCTCGGCAATACGGTTGATGATGCGGCCGGCGAAGCCTTCGACAAAACCGCCCGCCTCCTTGAGCTCGGCTACCCAGGTGGTCCAGCCCTTTCTAAAGAGGCGGCTAAAGCCAGAAGCCACAAAGATTTCTCTCTTAATTGTCATCCTGAGCAAAGCGAAGGATCTCTACCCAATCAACAGCACAGGGATTCTTCGACTCCTCCTGGCGGATCTGCTCAGAATGACAAAAAACAACAATCGCAAAACAACAATCGCAAATCGTTAAAACTCCCTCGTCCAATGCTCAGCTCCGACGACTACAACTTTAGTTTTTCCGGTTTAAAAACAGCGGTAAGATACGCCATCGACAGGGGAGATATCGATTTAAACCACAAACAAATCGCCGCTATGGCAATCGAAGACGCAATTGTCGACACTCTGCTTGGCAAACTCAAAAAAGCCGCCAACAACCTAAGCCCCAAATCAGTGGCGATTGTCGGGGGAGTATCGGCTAATTGGCAATTACGCGAGCGAGCCAAACAAGAATTTGGCGACAAGCTTTATATTCCAGACTTTGAATATACGACCGACAATGCTGCCATGATCGGCGCTGCTGCCATCTTTCGCTTAGCACAAAATAGAGGAGTGGTCACCAATCCGCTCAGCATCGAAGCCAACGCCAGCCTGCGGCTGTAAATGTCGTTCTGGGCTTGACCCGGAATCTTACAATATTTCTAAATACAAATCCTTAAAGCCCGGATTCAATTCTTTAATGAGGTCTAACTTCCACTCCCGTTTCCAGTGTTTTAGCTGCCTCTCTCTTAATTGCCGATTTAATATCAGTTACCTGCTCGAAATAAAGCAACTTATTTAAATTGTATTTCTTAGAGAATCCGTCTACCAACTTACTTCTGTGTTGATAGATTCTTTTCTTTAGATCGGAGGTTACACCAATATATAAGGTACCGCTTTTATTCGAGAGAATGTACACAAAGTAGCACTTCATTAGATCCTCAATCGGGTAGCTCCTCTCCCGTTAAGGATGACAATCTGCAAAACGCAAATTACACCTACATTTTGTCATTCTTGACCGAAAGCGAAGTGCTTCGGATCGAGAATCTAAGAACTAATCGCAAATTCCTCAGCTTTTTGCTGAGCAACGGAGGCTGCTTCGGTCTCACCTAAATTAGCATGAGCCAAGGCAATTAATTCGTAGGTATAAGCGTTAATCGGGTCAATCGCCTGAGCCTGCTCCAGATAACGCAAAGCAGTCTGAGTATGACGCCCTGCCTCACCGGCATTGTCCTCCCAGTAAGTGTCGGCCACGGCCAGCTCGGCAAAACCGGCATAAATCGCTGCATCGCGAAACTGAGGATCTTTTTCACTCGCGACCCGTAACAACAAACTTGCTAATTCGAGCTGCTGGTTGCTTTTTAGCAAAGCCATTCCCCGTTCAGCCAGCTCAACTGAACTCAGAGAGGACTGAGCAATGTAATCGGCATAATTATTTTGATACTCAGCGACGACACTTAAATCAGCCTCAAGAGTTCTGTTAATCTCCTTATGCTGCGATCCGCTCCAGACAAAAAGTGCCAATACCAGGACTGCGCTCAGACCATATAACCACAGTCGCTTTTTTGCCTGCAACGGCCCCTGATAGGGCAATCGGTTAAGTCGGGGTCGATTAGCCTGATGGCGCAAAGATCGAAGGTCGAATTGCTTTGGAGTCATAAAGGTATTGTAGCAAACCGTCTTTCCACCAATTTTCCCTACCCTGAATCTGTTATACTGAAGGTAATATTTTGGAGGGATGTGCTCAAAAAAATTCTGCTTAGTTTGCTAACACTATGGACCAGCTTCGTTCTGATTATTGGTAGCTCCGTATCACCTGTTCTTGCCCAAGAATTCACCAATCCAATTAACCAACTATTTGGCATAACCGATACATCGAATTGCCCTGAATTTACTTCGGCTCAAGAAGCAGTAGCTCAAATTTCTAACCTACAGACAACTCAAGCCTTCAATTTAGAAGTCGTCCAAAAAGAAGAAGCCCTAAAAAATGAAATTCTCGAAATTGTTAGTAATACAGATAATGTCTTTGGAGGCTCAAGGGATAAAATTAAAGCGGCCCTGCAAAGAGAACATGATCAAATTAGAACAGGATTAACCCAAGACCGTTTTAGAATAATTAGCGCCAGAAATGCATTAAGTAGAGTGGGCAGTAATCAGAATTGCAAAGAATTAAACTCACAAGTTCAACAACTTGTCCAACAAACAAATCAGGCAACAAACCAATTTAATCAAATCGTCCAGAATTTTAGAAGCTTCCCTAGGGACGAAAACGATTTTATTGAATCGATCAGAAATCAACTTTCTGTAATCTCAGCCTTTGCAGACAGAGCCGTTGTACTAGCCGTTGGCGAATTTGACGAAATGAACAAGCTGCCTATAGACCAGGTACCAAACGACCCCCCTCTTGCAATTGTTTTCCCAGATGATCAAACCCCTTCCGACAAATGCCAAGAACTAATCAGAAAAGCCAATGATGCGATAACGACCACTAAAACAAACTTAAAAGAGGTGGATCCAGAGTATTCTTACTCAGATATAGCAACGGCCAACGTTCAAGACCTTGTTGACGAAGACGAGGACTCTCTTTTCACAACCATTAACCAGGTTAATAACGCTGAGGACGCTGTTGCAGCAGCTGAAGCCGCTGGGTGTGATGTAGCCGAACAAAGATCCGAACTAAACAATTTAAAACAACAAATAGAATCTGCTAGGCAAAAATTTATTAATGCTGCCAATAGTGCCGGCTACGCAATTTCAAAGGTAGGAGACACTTTAATCAAAGAAGGTCCAAGCGCGGCTCTTAGCGAAGCCGCAACCCAACTCGCCAAGTATTTAGGGTGTGATGAGTGCAGCAATAATAAGCCACCCAATGCAACCCTAAAGGCAATATTTACACCGTTTTGCTGCTTACTCTGGAGTCTACTTAAGGCTTTTAAAGAGGTAATTATTGGCTGGTCCCTCGCATTAACAGATCTTCTCAATCAGATATGAAGAAATTAACTACTGTCTTTATCTTGTTGATTTGGGTACTAACTCCTATTCAAACAAAGGCTCAAAACATCGGCCCCACTATCTCTGATACGGGCGAAATCGGACCAGGCTTCGATACAACAACAGATGGTCTTGGTTCTGGCGCGACAACTGGAGCAACAACTGGAGCAGCCGCCGGAACCACAACTAATAGTCAAACAGATACAACCTCAGCCGCCGCCAGCGTTGACGCCACCAATAGCGAAACGAGTATAGCTGACTCAGTAAAAAGTGCCGTCAGTAAGCTTATTAATATCGGAAAAGTCTCCGAGGCAATCAAGCAACAAAACAACATCAACCTCTGGAAATTCTTCCGCTCCTTTGTAAACTACGTCCTTGTTGCCATGCTACTCTTAGCTGCATTCTCCACCGTCATACCGATCGGTCCGCTTGATAACTATACAATCAAAAAGATATTACCTTCCCTAATACTCGGATTCGTATTAGCTAATCTTAGCCTCTTTATAAGCGAAACGGTCTTAAACTTTGCAGAATCGATTGTAAAAACATTTGAATCGATAGGTGGAGGTGCGTCAGGAGCAGTCGAGTCAATATTTTCCAATTTCAGTGGCGTTACTTCTGCTGTTATTGCCATCATGATCGGCGCCTTCGCGACATCTGGAGCTTTCGGACTAATTCTCGGGCCGATCCTTATAATGATTATTCTGGCATTCCCCCTAATCATCCAAGTCGCTTTTTTGGTTTTATTTGTATTGCGCCACATTGTCATTCAATTTTTGGTTATCGTCTCCCCATTGGCCTTTATGGCCCTAGGTACGCCTTTTACTCGCAGTCTTTTTCAGACTTGGTGGAAACAATTCAGCCTTTGGGTGTTTTTAAAGCCGATCGGCTGGGCCCTGTTAACTATTGGCGGCCTTATCATTCAAAGTAAAATCGGAGGAGATTTCGTTGCTTTTATAGTAGGTCTTGCCAGTATGGTTTTTGCCATCATCATACCCTTTACTCAAGGCGGTAAATTGGCTGGCCTACTCACTTCGGCTGGAAACTGGGCAAGAAGAGGACTCGCCGGAGGAACCTTGGGTGCAGGCGGCCTAAACACTTTTGGTTCATGGCTAGGCAGGTCAAATAATCGACTAGCCCAAGGAGCTGGCTCGTTCTTTAAGGGTGCAAGTAGGACATTGGCTGGAACGCTTTACGCTCCAGAAGCACTTAAGGCTAGGAGTGAAGAAACCCAAAAAGAAAGAGAGCGACTCGCCCGAGGTTTGGCGGAGGAAGCAATCCCAATCGGCAGCGGTGCAGCCCTACGACGTGCTCGTGCCAGGAAAGTGGCTGAGGCCGAAAAAGAGTTTCAGGGAGTTTCTAATGCCGGTCTCATCAATCTACTACAAAATAGTGGTGGCGAAAGCTATGAATATAAGGTGGCTTTAACTAATCAGATCTATTCAAAAGGTATTCAAGAGCTTATGAGCGGAAGCAATGGGATAGGACCTGGGGCTAGGGGGAGAGCGACCTTTCTGAGACAGTATCTTGGTAGAAGCCAAGAGGCAACCGATCATATTTTAGCATTAGCTCAGGCGGCCAAGGGTAGTAATTATCTAATAGAGGCTAATTTATATGACAGTAATGGCAATGTAAAAGCAGATAATAACACAACACGCTCCGAAATCGGTAGATCATTTGCAAGAGGAAATGTTCGAACCATGCTTGAACGTGCTCAAAGCGAAGAGTGGGTTAATGACAATGGACTTACCCCGGAACAAATTCATGCCTTTGCTCAAAACGTATATTCCGATGTGGAAAAGGGTGACTTTAGACAATTTCTCGATAAGAGAGTGTCAGGAGGTATCAGATCCAGAAGCGCCTCAGCTAATCCTACTATCGCAGCCCGCTTTACTCGAGCTGCCCTAGAGGGACAATATAGAACTGAAATGCACCTCGCCCCAGGAGCTCCCTTGCCAGCCTCTTTTACGGCGTTCTTAGATCACTTAAATCTATAAGCTTATGAAAAAAATCCTTTTTGGAATTGACTACTACCTATTAGAAAAGCAACAATTGCATGACCTACCTTATAAATTGGAGGCTCTGATTGAACTATCAAAAAAAACTCACAACCTATCTGAAATTAATTTTTTAATTAAGGAGATAAAAAATAGTAAGCAGTATTTTCAGGGCGTAATAAAAAAGGTGCCAAAACTTGATCCAAAAGCAGAAAGAATCGTAAATTACCACCAAAAACTTAATGCTGCCCTCTTGGCAGCTCAAGCCCTAGAGGCATCAGACAATGAGCAGATAAAAA
>JAGQLE010000010.1 GCA_020429585.1 Candidatus Berkelbacteria bacterium | reverse complement strand
AGCTCAAAGCCTTCGCGGCGCATGTTTTCGATAAATACCGCTAAGTGGAGCTCACCCCGACCAGCTAAAATAAACTCGCCGGCCTCATTTTGCTCCAACCTAATCGCGACATTGGTCTCGAGCTCTTTTTTAATTCGATCTAAAATCTGCCTGCTGGTAACGAATTTTCCTTCTTTGCCAGCAAACGGCGAAGTATTGGCGCCAATGCTCATTCTGAGAGTTGGCTCCTCAACCTTAATTCTAGGAAGAGCCTCCGGCTGATCCGGACTGGCAATCGTGTCACCGATTTTTGCTTCACTAATTCCAGTTAAGGCAACAATGTTACCAGCACTTGCTTCCGGCACATCAACCCTCTTTAAGCCAGCACTGATCTGGACTTTGTCGACCCGGGCTGAACTTTTAACACCATTTTCACCTAAAAGAGTTATGGTTTGACCGGCTTTAACCGATCCACGGCTAACCCGACCAATCGCATATTTTCCTAAAAATTGATCCCATTCCAACGACGTAACTAGTATTTGCAAGGGTCCCTCCTCAACAACTGGTGCTGGGATTTTTTCGACAATACCCTCAAAGAGAACGCTAAGGTCAGCGTCGGCTGTTGAATTGGCTGGCAACTCTGTCCAAGCCTTACCATCTCGACCAATACTGTAATAAACCGGAAAATGAAGTTGATCTTCGTCGGCAGCTAAATCTAAAAATAAATCTTCGGTTAAAGACAAGACTTCCTCAGGGCGGGCATCGGCTTTGTCGATCTTATTTATCACCACAATCGGCACCAAGCCTAAATCAAGAGCTTTTTTAAGTACAAACTTGGTTTGGGGCATCGGTCCCTCTTTAGCATCGACTATCAACAAAACTCCATCGACCAAACTTAAGGTTCGCTCAACTTCGCCACCAAAATCCGCGTGACCGGGCGTATCGACAATATTGATCGTAAAATCGTTCCAAGAAACGGCCGTCTGCTTAGCCAAAATAGTAATTCCACGTTCCCGCTCCTGATCGTCGGAGTCCATAATCAACTCTTGATCCATCTCGGCTTCGTTATCCCGAAACGTCTTAGTTTGCTTTAAAAGCTCGTCAACTAAAGTAGTTTTGCCATGGTCAACGTGAGCAATAATGGCAATGTTTCTTATTTTTGAGGCGTCAGCCATAGTTTTCCTTTCAGCGAATCAACCAAATATACAGCAAAAAATCTGTTTTCTCAATCCGTTAAGTTAAAGTTCGTATGCTTTAGAAATTAGCTTTTTAAGAGATCCGTTAATTTCATCCTTATCAGTAATAAGTAATTCATTATGATATCTGTTTGCCGAAACCTGCTCGGTTTTCCTGATCATTCTATTGACGATCGGTTCGGCAGTTACGATGTTTAGTAATAATCCATTGCTTCTCGGATGCACTCCCAAAAACGCTCGATCTTTTACGATATGCAAAGATGATTTCTTCTTTTCTACCGAATACTCGCCGAGAGTATTTAGATATTCAAGAAGAGTTTCGTAGATTAAAAGGCTCGTGGGATTAGCTTGAATTTTTTCGTATGCTTCCATATTAGTACTATAGCAACCGTGTGTCTGATTCTCATAAATCTACTCTACCCCAAAATGAAAAATAGAGGAATCTACCTCTATCAATCTTGGTTCGAACTTGGCTCCCGCTTCTCGACAAGTTGCGAACAATCAGACTAGATTCAATTCCTTATACAATTAATCTTTGTATAACCTCAAATCTTACAATTCTGCAAGCTTCTGATCTATGATTATAGAAAAGTCCTCTAAAGTGGGTTCTGGGTTTTCTATTTTTTCGCCATTTAAAATAAATGAGGGCGTTCCAGTAGCGCCGTCTTTTTTACCCTGTGCTGAATCTGCATTAATTACCCCTTCATTATCGTCACTACTCTGGTCAACCTGATATTCATCAAGATCTAATCCAAGCTCGTCGGCATAATCTTTAAATATTTTCTCAGGATTTATTTCCTGCGCCCAACTTTTTTGACGCTCGTACAGTAGATCGTGCATCTCCCAAAACTTACCTTGCCTAGAAGCAGCTTCGGCAGCTCGATGAGCTGCCATCGCATTTGGGTGAGCTCGAACGATTGGGAAATGCCGAAACTGAAAAGCAATTTGGTCTTTATACTTTTCTTTTACCTCTCTTAACGCAGGAAAATACTGAAAACAAGCCGGGCACTGAAAATCTCCATACTCAATTAAAGTAACTACGCTATCTTGTTTGCCATAAATATGCGAAGTAGTAGAAAACTTACTTGGATCTCCATTCAGGAAAAGAATTACCCCAAATATACCAATCGTCAAAACTGTAATCACAATATAAATAATTTTATCACCCATAAAATCTCCTCAACCCCCACACGTACTATCGTGGAGCGGAACAAGTTGGTTAAATCTCGATACTATCTCTTCGTTGGTCGGCTCATCCTGCTGAACGAAAATCACAGCATTACCAATTAGGTTATTAATTCTAGCTAATCTCTCTTTATCGACTTCACCTACAAGAGGCTTAGGATCACTACTATCAACACCACTATGAGCAAAGACTTTACCAATCAACCAATTAGTTGGATCAAAACTGACTTCGTTAGATTTTAAAAGACTTTGCTTTCCAAAAAACTCTTCAAGATCTAAGTAAAGAAAGTCCTGCCAATCTTTTTGTTCATAATCACTTTCATCGCCAGTGTAGATGTAGAAATTAGAATCGGCGGGAATTTCGGGTAAGAAATTTCCGATCGTAGAAATGCGATGCATCTGCATCATTCCCTGATCAAACCGAGTGCCTAGGCTATTGTCGTCGCCTCCAATTAAATTCCAGCCATAGTATTTAAGCAATTCGCCACCCGTGACTCCACTCCAATGAATATGGGTCATTTGATCCTCACTATCATGAAAATCAATTGGCTGACCATTTAACTCGGCACTACACGAAGTTGCATCATATTCTTGTTGAAATTGATCTTCGGAAAAATCTACAGCTTCTCCCTCAACAATAATTTGAGTTCGAAAATGATAGTGCTCAAACTCCGGGCTACGCATATGAGGCGGCGTTGTTATGTATGGATAACCAAAGTAACCACCAAAATAAACTACAGCTGCACTGATTACAAAAAATACTAATTTCATTTACCTCCCAATTTAATTTTTCTTAAAAATTGGGCATTAATAGCCACAACCACTGTACTGGCACTCATAAAAAGGGCACCTAGCCAAGGCTGTAAAATTAGACCCTGATTAGCCAACACACCTGCCGCCAAGGGAATAGCCACCACATTATAACCAGCTGCCCACCACAAATTTTGAATCATTTTTCGATATGTAGCCTTGGACAATTTAATAACTTTCACAACATCTCTTGGGTCGTCCCTAACTAAAATTACGCCGGCTGACTCGATTGCCACATCGGTACCAGCTCCTATCGCCATACCAATATCAGCGGTAACTAAGGCGGGAGCATCATTTACACCATCGCCAACCATTAAAACTCTTCGCCCCTTAGATTGTAGCTTGGTAACCTGCTTAGACTTATCTTGAGGCAAAACCTCGGCAAAAAATTCGGTTAGGCCCAATTCTTTAGCTACCCAGGTAGCTACTGGCTTACTATCTCCAGTTAACATCGCCACATTAATACCTTGAGCCTTTAGATCTTGAATAGCCTCGCCTGCCTCACTGCGAATAGAATCTGCCAGAGATATAGCCCCAATAACTTCGTCTTGCTGTTTAATAAAAATAACTGTTTTTCCATCAGCAGCTTCCCTATCTGTAAACTTTTCAAGCTCTCCACTTGGCTTCTCTTTCAAAAGAGCTAAACCACCAACTTCGATTCTCTTACCAGCAATAGTCGCCGAAACCCCCTTGCCTGGCAATCTGACAAAGTTCGCTACCTCTTCAAGCTTTAACTTTTTGGCTTTTGCTGCATCAACCACAGCCCGGGCAATAAAATGCTCAGATTGATTATCTACCGAAGCAGCCAAAGCCAAAACCTCTTCCTCCTTTAAAGAATTCGTCCAAATCGACTGAACACCATATGAACCAGTTGTAAGAGTCCCAGTTTTATCAAAAACCACTGTGTCAATTAAACGAGCTTGCTCAAAAGCCTTTCTATCTCTAATCAGTAAGCCGTTTTGAGAAGATTTTTGGGTAGAAATCGAAACAACTAGTGGCACAGCCAAACCTAAAGCATGGGGACATGCAATAACCAAAACCGAGACTGCTCGCTCAACTACAAATGCTCCGGCAGCACCGGCGGCAATCCAGCCAATACTAGCACCAGCGCTAACCAAAATTGCGATAAATGTTAGATAAAAAGCCGCCCGGTCGGCAATTAACTGAGTTTGAGATTTAGATTGCTGGGCTTCTGCAACTAGCCTCATAATCCCCGCTAAGGCTGTTTGCTCTCCAATTTTTGCAACTTTAATTTTTAAAGCACCATTGCCGTTTATTGTGCCAGCAATCACCTTATCGCCAACTGCCTTAACGATTGGCTTAGACTCACCGGTAATAATTGCCTCAGTTAGATCACTCTTACCTTCAACAACCTGACCGTCGACTGGAACCTGCCCACCGGGTCGAAGATGAATAATATCTCCTACCTTAAGTTCAGCTAGTGCAACTATTTCGGATTTACCATTAACTATTCTTTCTGCAGTATCGGGTAGGAGCTTAGCCAATTCTTCCAAGGCGCTTCCGGCCGCACTAACCGAGCGCATTTCCATCCAATGGCCAAAAAGCATTACCGAAATTAACGTCGCTAACTCCCAGAAAAACTCGGTGCCTTCAATTAAGAACGTCGTTGCTAAAGAATATAAATAAGCAGAAAGAATCGCTATGGCGATCAGGGTCATCATTCCGGGTTGTTTGGCCTTAAGCTCGCTTATGGCTGAACGAAGAAAAACAATACCGCCATAAAAGAAAATAACCGTTCCTAAAATTGGCCCAACCCACTCGCTCCCAGTAAATTGAGGTGGCGAAAAATTGAGTAAATTCTGAATAGTTTCGGAATAGAGAACAACCGGGATCGTTAAAATTAGAGCTAGCCAAAAACGATCTCGAAACATATTAACCGAATGACCAGCGTGGTTATCGACGCCATTATCACTAGTTTTAGAATCATGAGGCAAGTGGTGCTCACAATAGTAATGAATAATTCCTGAATTGTCTTTTCTTGCAAACTCACCCACCATCCCGCACTTCTCGCATTTTGTACCAGTTGGAATCTTTAAATCATGGGTTTCGTGATTCATGAACGTGCCTCCAGCTCATATAATTTAATTAATTCATCAACAATTTTCTTACTATTACCCTGCTTTACCTGATCGATGACGCAAGTTGAAATATGCTTCTCAAGTAAGAGCTTATTTAAGCTTTTTAACGATGACTGTACGGCCAATGATTGAGTAATTACATCAACGCAATATCGATCCTCTTCAACCATTTGTTCAATTTTATTCAGGTGACCATGAATGATTTTTAAGCGATGTAGAGCACGTTGCTTTGCGGTTTTTTTCATAAATTAAAACTATCCCCCTGTGGGGGATTTGTCAATAAAATGAATTAGTATATTTGTTAGATCCTCTCCAGAGCGCAGGGTACGCCCAGTGAAAGTAGTGCAACAATAATTCCCAACCCGAAACCCGCAAGCCCGGGTCGAAATTTTCTTTGCAGCTTAAAAAGAGTTAAAAGAAAAGAGATAGTCAAAACAGTTATGAAAAATTGCATTAATAGCTGATCGTTGCTTAAGTCTCCAGTAACCGCCAATGTCATAATCGGGATAATCCCGCTTCTCTAGTATCACGAAAAAATCCAGCATAAAAAGCTGGACTCTTTCGTGGCTCCCGCTTCTCGACAAGTTGCGAACTATTTCCAAAGACGTAGAATTAATAAAAATAATTACGAAAATATATGCTTAATCTTGACCTAAATTTTAAAGTACTATCTACAACAGATGTAAAAAAGATTGAAGATTATCTGGGATATAAAATCGTTCTTCCAGACAATTTCGATACGCTTGATAACAACGCGCCAACATTCTCCACCCTACTGTACGAAGTTCTAGGAGATGCAATAAATCAAAAAGTTGTTTTTACTGATTGGAAATGGAGCCCGGAAGATATCTTAAAACAAATTTCAAGGATTTTCCCTAATAGCCAAATAAAATTTACATCAGAAAAGCTAGCTGACGAACAAGACAATCCCCAATATAAAATCAAATATTCAATAGGAAGCGATCAATTTGAAGAAACGATTGATTTTAAAGCGCTGTCAGACTGGGTTAAAAAACTAGATCAAAAAATTAACTCAAATACCAACCAGCAATTGATTGAAGTAGATACTGGAGCAGATCATTATCTTTGGTTTGTTGCTAAAAAAAGTTTTTCGCTAAAAGAATTCGAAAAGCTGATCATTAACTTAGACGAAGAACTTCAAAACTTTGACCTAAAAGTTAAGAAAAAGATTTTCTTCGTGCCAATCATTTTTCAACAAAGAAAAGGGAAATTGCACAAACTCTACTACGAAAACAATGGCTGGTTTCCAACACTATTTGCTGGAAGAGTTACTAGGGGACAGAGTGTGCGACAAGGCATACGGCATGAGCTTGAAACCAACTTTAACTACCCAGGAAAGTTTCTAATTAAAAACTTATACATTCGAGATACTGTTCCTGACAAAGAGGGCGTACTAACACAAAGATACACAATTGAAATCGAGCTTCAAGATAATCTTGACGAAACTAAATGTCACCCTCTAGGCATGACAGTAAAATTATTTGAAGTAAAATAATCAGTTAATGGTTTTCGTCAATCAGGCCCTGAATATATGGATTAAAATGTCCGGCGTAGGTTCGACGGAACTCCTCATCCTGCCATTCTTTGCCGGTAATTTTTCTGCGACAGTTTGATGCGCCACAAGTACAAGCCCCTTTTAAGGGATAAGTTTCCCCAGTTGCATAATCAAAGGTTAGCTCCTCGCCAGCGACGATATTACGTCGAGCAACCAGCGACCAACCATCGAACCATAAATTAGGATCACATGAGTGGTTAAGATAAGGATCAGTATCATCTGAGTCACTTGCAAGCTGTACCCACATATGATCTTTATCAAAATGAATCGCTGTCTCCGGCTGATACTTGCCCTCGCGCCATCCTTGTTCGAATTCCTGTTCTGGAACAATTACTCCACCGCCCCACCGAATAACAAGCTCGCCTTTATCAATAGTTTCCTTTGCAAAAGATCCCTTGCCCGCTATTTCCGAACTTCTGATTTCAACCCGAGGATCAACCCAGCTCTGATCTGGAATTTTATCTTTAAACTTCATACATAAAGACTAACTTATGTAAAAACAAAGAAAAAGCCGCACTAATATGCGACTCTTTCTTTGGCTCCCGGGGTCGGACAATCTCACGCGCTCTGTCGAAAAGTGTTTCGCCAATCGCTTCCATAGGGCTTCCTCCCTCTGGTCTCCGGGCCTTCGTCTCGGTAGGTCACCCCGAGCGGGAAGAATCCCGACCCCTCTAGTTCTCGCAGCCACCCAGAAACAAGTAAAAAGCCGTACATTAAGTACAACTTCTTACTTGGCTCCAGGTCGTAGACAATGTTAGAACAGCCATAGCAGGACAAGAACAACGAACATAAAGAAACCCCGCTAAAAACGGGGGCGATCCAAAGGATCTATTTCTTTTTAAAGACGTAGAACTGACCACTAGAATCTAGACCGACGTCTTCAAGATTGCACCTTACGATAGCTCTTTGTAGCTCTTGATCTGTAAACCGTCGGTAAACACAAGACTGCTCTGCAACAACTCTTCCTTTTTTCTTCACATAGTATGTTTTATGAATATGAGGAAGGTCGTAGACCACTCTTTGAGAGTAAATCGCGTTGTCTTTAAGCTTCATGCTATCAATATCGACGTGTGCACCCTGAATATTCAGAACTAGCAAACCACTTGGCTTGATAACAGAACACATGTTTTCCAGACCAAGCAGATTTCCTTTCTCATCCGGAATGTGACTTTCAAGGCTGATGTCCCCTTGACTGCTCCTAGTCATAATCCAAACCCCGCCCTCCGAATAGGCAGCATCATAAGTCCCTGATAAGCTAAGCTCAATTACGTTACCGACAATGAGTTCAGCCCTACCGTTAAGTCTTCGTAAAGCTTGATTGAGCATCGACTGAGTAAAATCAATGCCAGTAATTTCATATCCCCTTTTAAGCATCTTCTCGGCCATAAGACCGGTACCGATACCAAGCTCCAAAAGACTTTTCCTCCCCGTCATTATCTGATCTAAAGCATTTGCTGCTTGCTCATGCTGTAGGTATCCGGCTTCCATGATCTTGTCATACCAGACAGCTATGGAATCTGTGTAGACATTCTTGTCATCCATAACTCCTCCTCCATTTTTTCTATGTACGATAACGAGAGATATTATCTAAATACCAAGTAAAAATCAATCTTGCATACCAAAAAAACGCCTCACTGGGCGTATTACTGTCGATCAGTATGACAAATATTTAGAAGAACTAGCTGGAAGAGAGGAAGAGCTAAATGCAGAGTTCTCACAGCTAACTAGTTACGATACAAGCTTTATGGTTACTGCTTCATACCTGTTAGAGATTGCAAAAGAAGCGCCAAGATTATTCGGTAGTTCGAAACCAGCCTTACAGCGTAAATTACTCAAGTTCGTAGTTTCGAACCTCTCAATTAAGGGAAATAAGATCGATTTTAACCTAAAAACACCCTTCGATACGATCGCAGAGTGCTCTAAAACTTCAAATTGGCTCCTCGTCATAGATGACGTTAGAACTATAATAGTGGCAAGTGCTACAACTGGTACGCTTCAGTGATCCATCGTTCTACCGATCCACTAAGCTCATCCTTGGTAACGATCAGTACCCCATTGTGGTAGCGATTCGCCGACACCTTCTCAGTCTTTTTAATTATTTTGTCGTGTATTGGTTTCTGAGTAACGATATTTAGTAGTAAGCCATTGCTCCGTGGATGAACCCCTAAAAACGCTCGTTTCTTCACGATATGAAGAGATGATTTCTTCTTTTCGACAGAATATTCACCAAGCGTATCGAGATACTTAATTAAAGCATCGTAGATTGATGCACTATTCGGTTTCGATTGGATTTTTTCAAACGCTTCCATGTCTTTGAAGCATAACAAAAAAATGAACCTTACACAATAGATTCATTTCATGGCTCCCGGGGTCGGACAATCTCACGCGCTCTGTCGAAAAGTGTTTCGACAATCGCTTCCATAGGGCTTCCGCCCTCTGGTCTCCGGGCCTTCGGCTCGGCAGGTCACCCCGAGCGGGAAGGATCCCGACCCCTCTAGTTCGAGCCGCACACAAGAAACAAAAGAAAAAGACGCACGAATGTGCGACTCTTTCTTTGGCTCCGTATCGTGGACGACATCGGAAACATTGTTAAAAGAAACAGCCTCTCGCTCACCAACTAGAGAGGTGTCCAGTTTTTGCTAAGCGGGAAAAATTGCCGAATATCATGTATCAGGGCCTAACAGCAGGGGGTCGGAAATGATGTCGTCGCCAGCGGGTGAAGTTTCGCCATACGTATTTGGAGTGTTGCCAGCTCTAAAATTCTTTAAATCATCATCTGTGATCTCCCACTGCTCTACATGTGTCATTACTGAAAAGTCAGGAGTTGGCATACCGAGCTCGTGCATACCAAAATACACGGTCTGATATAGACCAGGATTAGCTAAATACTCACCCTCGCTATAAGCGAAAGTATGGGCGCCAAGCAAGTAATTCTTCTTATCTACCTTACCTTCAAAAATCTCAGAGAATTTAGTTTTTCCTAAAGTAACTTTCCTGCCATCAGGAGTGACAATTTTTGGCTTAAAGTTGCTATCTATTACTGTGACCGAGTAAAGCTCTACTTTTCCATTATTCGAAATAGTTTCTGCAATAAAAAAAGGGTTTAAGAAAACATCTTCTTGCAGCGTTTCATCGCCTCGCCAGGGCTGGGTTAAAGCGGGTACTCCTAACTTATCAACGAAAAAAGATAAATTTGCCCCCGCATGCAACTCACTAATAGTTTTGTATTGACTTGCCTTTAATCCAATCGTTGATTGATATACAGCAACTAGCCTAGAAGAGAGGTCGGGCAAAAGAAAGAAGAAAAAACTAGCTATTACAGAAATCGTCCCGATAATAGTTAGTCCTTTTTTTCCTGTAGCCTTTATTTTATATAGCAAATTATTTCTTAACTCTTTGCTATTTTGAATCATAGTTTTCATACTAAATGACGTATACCATCAAACTAATTCTAGGTAGCAAATTTGACTCTATCAGACCAAGACAAGCAGTACATCAACGATTTAGAAGAATTTTTGAATTTTTCCGCACAGAAACTCTCTGCGTATAATTATAGTATTTCTGATCATAAAACTAGAAAAAACATACTTTACTTACATCTCGGAGCTCTCCAAGGGATTCTTGCTCCGATGCCCACACTTCTAAAAAGCGAGCAAACTTTAGCAGCTCAGATTCTGTTAAGATCGTTATTCGAGACGCATCTTTTCCTATCTTACTTATTCTCAGTCGGCAATCAGTCGCATGTTATCCAAGCAATTTACGAAGATGTACGGAGAAAACTAAAAACCTTAAATGATATTAAAGAATTTACAACTCAATACCCACAAGAGGTTGGCGGCCTCCCTAGCATTAGCGATATAGATAAAAAAATTAGGGAATATACTCGTTTAAAAACTAAGGTGAAAAAGATCTATCAAGAAAGGTATCGTAGTGGTAGCTATAGTTGGCCAAGAAATTTAGCAGAGCTCTCCAGAATGGTTGACGCTGATCACAACCTGCAAAGACCCCCTAGGAGTCAGAAACACGACTATGAGCGACGTTATATTACCGTGTACGACTACTGGAGTCGTATGGCACACATGGATCTCACAGGAGTGAATACGCAATTACAGAGAATTGAGACTGGTTGGGTTTTCGGTGCAGATTCACATGAAGTGGAGGCAATTTCTGTATCCACTTACGCTTTTTATTTTGAACTTATTCATCTAGCATCTCGTCAATTTGGAACACCAGCAAGCAGTGAGCTGAAGCCTTTTGCAGATAAACTGACTAGCTATAGACGCTCTTAGCGTCCTCTGTATACATGTAGATGGATTTTTCAGCGTGCTTCTTCAAGAGCTGAGTCAATTTCTTTCTCACCTGAAATGTTTAC
Organism: Candidatus Berkelbacteria bacterium; assembly: GCA_020429585.1. Lineage (GTDB taxonomy): Bacteria > Patescibacteriota > UBA1384 > JACPKC01 > JACPKC01 > JAGQLE01. Next base: position 6,747 of record JAGQLE010000010.1, on the reverse strand, counting down.
AAGCTGCGATGATCGAAGTGCTGATAATTTCCTAAGTGCTGAGAGATTAAAATGAAAGCGTAGGAGGATCTTTAACTTAATCTTCGAGGCTAGTTGCTTATTTTTTATCAAAGTATTCAAACGCATGAAGAGTGTTTGATATGCGCTGTAGAGTGCTAAAAGGTAGAGATAAGGTATTGCCGCAATAGTTAGTAGGGTTGGTAAGAAAAACTCCTGAGCTGTTCTTATGGAGATGAAGTTTTCGAAGTTAAGGATCAGATTATAGACGCTATATGAAAGCAGCAACGTTCCAGTGATTGACATTATTGAACTAAGTAATTTATTAGCCCCAGAGAATTCTTTCTTGGTTCCTGCAATAGCAACCATAATGGCCAAAACAACCAAGAAGGGCAAAAGAAAAAGCTCAGCCCAAAGAGGTAGAACGTAAAAATTAGTTAGAAAGACAAAGATTGCTAGAAAGCCTATATTCTCTTTTAGTACTTTGATAAAAAAGTTTTTGTTGCCGAAATTTGGCACGTTCGTAAAAAGAATAAAAGCACTTCCCGAAAACCAGAACAAAATATCTTTCACTGTCTCTGCATCCCAGATCAAGAAATCTCTAGCTGTATAGATTACTACTGACAGATAGCTGAACATTAACAGGAAGGGAATTAAGATCTGAAGATGCAAAAAACTTTTCAATAGCAATAGAAATGATGATCGTACGTATTTGTTCCCAAAAATTACCGCAGCAGCTAGAAGCAGCCATACTATTGCCGCCTTTTCTCGGTTTGTGAGCGATCCCCAAATTTCCAACAACATATTTCTAAATTTAACAGGTAATTGGTCGTGTAAAACTTCTAGTTTTTGCACAGTCAGGAACTACCCGTAACAGGTTAAAACCTGTATAATATAAGTAACAATCAACCAAGAAAAGGTGGAGGAGATGGCATTTAATTTTCATGCGATAAGTACCGTTAACGGCTTCAATCTTGCGGAAGTGGCTTCGGCTTTGCAGAAAGCAGTTCGTAGGGCGCAGGAAGAAGAAGCGTTGCATTGGGCCATAGAAATGGCGGATTCTGGTTTCAGTAAGTATATGTTTAAACGCCTGAAGATCATTGCGGCTGAAGATATCGGCCTCATTGACCCTCAAGCGTTTCAACTCACGAAGATGGCAGAAGACGCCTACGAGCAAGAAAAGAAGGCCTCAAAGAGCGAGCCAGATAAATTGTATATTGCTTTAGCTGTCCTCTACCTAGTTCGCTCCAAGAAAAACCGTGAAGTTGATGACTTTCTCGGAACGATTCTTCATCAAAGAGAAAACGGGAAATTCCCAGAAGTTCCAGACTATGCCGTGGATGGCCATACGCAACGTGGTAAGCAGAAAAAAGAAACAAAGCTGCAGATGTGGTGGAACTCAGGCAGGGTGCTGCAGAATGTTGCGGGAGGCAATAAGTATTTCGACTATATGTGGGAAAACGAAGGCAAACAGCACATTGATGGTATGGGTGATAACGACTGGGTGACAGATGAGCTAAAACGTCTGCAGGCGGTGCGAAAATGACCCAGGCGCTTGCATTGCCAACAAAGAGAGACTCTCGATCGCCGTTCAAGGCATTAGATATTTCAAGAGCTACTAGAAAGGATTACGAAGCCCGCCTTCCCCGTTTCCTGCAGTTCGTTGCCCAATCTGGCGGACTAAGCATAAATACCTTTCTCGACTACAAGCAATATTTAGAAAGTTGTGAAGATCTTGGCGTAGCCTCAAAAAATAAATACCTGGTGGTCGCAAAGGTTTACTTACGTGAGATGCATCGGAGGGGCCTAATCCCAGTCGACATAACAACCAACGTAAAGACATTTAAGCAGAGTAAGAAACACAAGCGGGCTGGACTGACTGCGCACGAAATTTCGAAGCTCTGTAAATGGATGGATGAAGATTTGTTACTGAAAGGAGAAAGGAAGTACTGCAGGATCAGGGCGTTAATCGCTCTCCTAATTTTTCAAGGATTGAGAACAATTGAGATCTGTCGGCTGGATTGGAATGACTTTGACGAACAGAATGCTCAATTAGCAATAAGAGGCAAGGGGAAGGACGACAAAGAGTTCGTGCCCTTGCATCCGAAAACAGCGGAGGCACTTAGTCTCTACCAGTACAGCTTTTTCGAGAAACGACAATATGAAAGCAAGTTTAAGACGGATACAGCTGCACTCATGAGATTGCTGAGAAGCGCAATGTTCGTCAGTTACAGCAACTCCAGCCAGCACAAACGCCTCAGCCCAAGAGGACTTCGGAGCATAATAAAACCAATCCTTACATACCTTGGAATCAAGAAAACCGTTCACGGGTTCAGACATTTCTATACCACGACTCTGATTCAGGGATATGACGGTAATCTTTTAGACGTTGCTCGTTACACCCGTCACAAAAGCTTAGAAATGCTGCAGGTCTACGACGATTCAATTAAAGAGAAAGCTGATCTGCCACGCTATGAACAGGCTTTTTCGAAAATAGCATTCTAATCATCTATGACTGGTATCCCTTTACAACTATTAAGGATAATAAAGGGCGATTTTTCATACTTCCTGTAATTACTTCTCGAAGAGTTTTCCGATTTTTACTTCGAGTGCGTCCGCCAGCTTCCCAATATTCTTAAGAGAAGGGTTTCTCTGACCTCGTTCTATTCCCGAGATGTATGTTCTGTCTAGTCCAGTTCGAAACCCTAGCTCCTCTTGGGAAATTCCAAGCTCTAAGCGCTTCGATTTTATTGCCTTGCCGAACCTTTTCGGTAGCAGATTTTGTTTATCTTGCATACCCAGATTCTTCAGGTATGATACTTATATATCTACGGACTATAAGTCACAACTTTATCTCTGCGGGCGTTTCATATCATCGCCGAAAGCCGAAAGGGGCTACCTTGAATAATTCAAAGGAGTGGTACAAAACTTGGTGGGGAGTATTACTTGCAATAATATTTTTGCCTTTGTTTGTACCATGGTGGCTTTGGAAGAAAGCAAACGTTAAGCCAGTAATACGCATTATTGGCTTGATAGTTACAGGTTTATTCGCAGTTGTTTTTTACGGTGTTACGGCTTTTGCAATCTTCGATAGCCCAGGAAAGCCTATAATTAATGTCCCGAGCAGATCATCAGAGCAAATGATAAGCATTTCTGGTACGGGAGTTGATCCGAATAACAATGTTACCCTCTTGCTGAACGGTACAGAGTTCAAAACTATCCAAGCGGATACTAATGGAAAATTTATCTTTGAAGATGTAAGCCTCGACGAGGGCGACAACACCCTTCAGGCATTTGCTATCCGTACGGACGGAAAACGCAAGGAAAGCCCCACGCATACAATTAATTACGCAAAGTCTGCACTCACGCCAGTACCTGAAGATCCGTCGAAGACCATAGTGCAACAACCAGCCGAGGAGCAGGTTGTAGTTCCTACAGAGAAGGTTGTAACTACACCAGAACCAGAAAAGGAACCGACTATCATAGATAAACTCTGGAAAGCTCTCGATGATTCTGTTGGAAGTCGAAATGGTATCGACATCCAGTACTTTACGAAGAACTTTGAGAACTCTGACGCTGAACGGAGAGATAATAACCTTGTGCGTGTGACCATTCAGCCGAAAGACTATTATGACGAAACTTTTATGGTGAAGACGGCGTATCGAGAATTTATCACTTATGGAATCAAGGCCTTTCAAATTGATGGCGTCGATGAAATCGAATTTTCTTACTGGGGCAACATTACAGATCAGTACGGTAATACCAATAAAGAGAAGGTAGTAACCCTCTCAATGATCAAGGAAGAATTTAAAAAGTATAACTGGCAGAGTCTTGATGGACAAAACATCTATCAGCAGATGGTCAACTCCTGCGATGAACACTTCATTCATGGGGCGATATTCAAGAATTTGAAAACAGATAAGCTAACCCTGGACCTATTCTAAACTAAGCACGCTAGCAGGTGGTCGAAATCTGAAAAGCAATCCTTGACAGTTGTCAGGGATTGTCAGGCGGACTAGATGGGTATTCTCCTTAAAGATACTAAGAGTTTGTAGGCGCTTGGTCGATGAGCTTCTCAGACCAAGGTTGTTGATTTCTCGTACAGAAAGGGTAACCCGTTTTGTCTCATTCTGAATTTTGTTCCGTGGTTATGTCCAGTACGGGCGTCAAAATCGACGAGTATTAAGCCCTCTTGCATAGCCTTTAAAAATCCTTCAAAGCTGAATTTTTGAAGCATCATGACTTTTGTGTAGTGGTATAGTTCTTTGCCATTTTCTTTTTTAGTTTCTGCCTGAACGTAAAAGGCATTAAGTAGTTTGGTGCCAGCCTTATGCTCGAGATCGTCAAAACCCCAGTATGGTTGAGGATTTAGCTCATCAAGGCCAATTCGTTTTTTGACGGCTTCGAGCCAAGATTTATGGCGTATGTCTACACTACTTGAGTCAAAAGAAATAAGTAATTTTTGCTCTGATCTATCAATTACAACCTTGAATCCCCTGTCACTTCTATTATTTGCCTGGATGGTTTGGCGGAAACTCATTTCGTTTTTTTGATATTTACCGCCAGCTTCTTGGTGTTTCCAGCCATATTGAGGCAGTAATATTTGTGGAACAAAACGGATCGCTCTCGGTGACGGTTCCATATGAAATAGAGTTGTTAGCGATGTTGAATTAAGGCGCTGAGTCTTCAGTTCCCACTCAGCAGCGTTTGGTATAGGTAAGTTATTCTCTTCAATCCCTAAGAGGTCTTCGAGCGTGTTACCTATGCCACCATGATTGCCATGGCGAGCATTCGGTATCCAACCCATTTTCACTATTTCTTTTAAACGGCTGATTAATGCTTCTTTGGTGTATGTAAGCGGCTGTTGCGTCATATCGACAGCCTTGATTGTGCTTTTTCCTGGTCAATCCTTTTTTGCGCCATTTCACAGTATTCTGGGGAAATATCTATTCCAATATAATTACGTCCATGGCGAATAGCAGAGACTGCCGTGGTGCCTGAACCCATAAAGGGATCAAGTACGATTTGGGCATCTGTAGATGAGATTATTTGGTCTATAAGACCTATCGGGAATGGAGCAGGATGATCATTCTTCATATCTTGAGCAAACTCCCAAATATCGCCTACAGCATTAGCTTTCGGAACTAATTTGAACTTTGGTTTAGCTATCAGATAAATAACTTCATACGTTGGTAAGAAATATCCTCGGTTGAAGTTAATACCCCCTTTTCGCTTCCAGATAATTATTTGCCTAACTGGGAATCCATCAACAATATCGTGCCTATTCTGCAACAATCCAGCCTGAACTCGCCACTTGTGATTATAAAAAACAGCACCGTCTTCTGGTATAACCCTTACCATTTCCGCTAAACAATTTCTTTGCCACTTAACGTATTCATCATGTGGCATTGCATCCTCATGATGAGAATAACCCTTTTGCAACGCCGCATTTGCCCATTTTCCACCTCTCCCATCTTTCATACCGTTTCCAGTTGAATTCTTTAAATTGTAGGGTGGAGATGTAACAACGAGTTTAACGCTCTCATCTGGGATTTGCTTCATTACGTCAACAGCGTTTCCGCAGACAATCCGATTAATAAAGCTTTCAGGATATTTTGTACTTTTCTCGTTTATTAATTTAGAGGCAGAAGAAGTCTCGACTTTTTTCTCGATTGTTTTTGTTGCGTTATCCATACGAGTTTAATTTATCATAATTATCAAGAAGCCAACTGCCGATAATCATAATTACAGGCAATAAATTTAGTAAGATCAAAAGTGCCATGAACATGGATCAAGACATAAAAATTAGACGCATACTGGATTTTCTATTTAAGCTTCCAGATGATGAAGCTTGTTTAATTGATACAGAAAGCATTAACCAGGAAACCACCTTAGATTTGTCGGAAGTAGAATGGATTATTCAAAGGTTAGCTAAAAAGGAAATAGTAAAAGTCACTAATCGAGAGGAACTATTCGATGAGGATCTGGGCAAAGTTATTAGGTATGAGCTGATAATCAACAAGAAAGAACTTGATAAATACGCCCAGTCAGAAAGCAAGACATTGGAAGAAACGATTAGTGAATTAGTATCGAAAAACAACGAAGACTATTTCTCCCTTAAGACGGGAGTTGGCGTGTTTCATGGCGTCCGCAAATCTTTGAGACTTGGGAGTAAGCCCTTTCAAACTTTTTGCGCACTTGGTCGTAATGGGGGCGAACTTAGTAGAAATCAAATATTGGAGATACTTGGCCTTAGTGATGGAGGAGATTATCGTTCCCAAAATACTTTCGCAATCAACGATTTGGTTAAAAGCATTCGCATCACCACTGGCTTAAGTAAGGAGGAGTTAATACAGAGTGGCAGTAATATTTTCTTAGAACATCATATTAGATTCGATAAGGATTAGCCCCCAAAGCTCCCCAAAGTCTCTCTACCGTCTCCCAATACATGCAATCTACGATGACCTCACAAGCGTGAGGTTTTTTGATGGAACTGACCAATAAGCAAATTGAAAGCTTTATAGCCATTCACAAAGAATGTTTTGGCTTTGAAGTTTCCAAGAAAGACGCCCTAAGGATGGGTATTAGTTTGGTTCGCCTCATGAAGCTTGTTTATCAACCGATCACCCAAAAACAGTACAGAGAGGCTTTATCCAAGAAAGTAAGCAATGAGTAAAGATGATCAGAAACTGGTGAGTTCATTATTGGGCACCAGAGTTATTGCTTACCAGCCTGGCCTGACTCATTTTC
>JAGQLE010000009.1 GCA_020429585.1 Candidatus Berkelbacteria bacterium | reverse complement strand
TTACTGTTGAGGTTGAGCGGTCGCTTCGTGTATTAGACGGAGCAGTAGTTGTCTTTGACGGTGTTGCCGGTGTTGAACCGCAATCAGAAACTGTTTGGCGACAAGCCGACAAATACAAGGTGCCAAGAATCTGTTTTATTAACAAACTTGATCGGACTGGTGCAGATTTTTACCGTTCTTATAATTCTATTTTAGATCGATTAGGAGCAAATGCTATTCCTGTTCAACTTCCAATTGGTCAAGAAGCAGATTTTAAAGGTTTGATCGATTTGATTCGTCAAAAGGCATATATTTATACCAATGAACTGGGTACGGATATTAAACAAGAAGAAATCCCAGAAGATATGAAGGCTGACGCCGAAGAATGGCGTAGTAAGCTAATCGAGAAGATTGCCGAACTGGACGATACTCTTCTAGAGCGCTATCTAAGTGGTGACGAACTTTCTGAGCAAGAGCTTATTGCTACCCTTCGCACAGGAACGGTAAATAATAAAATCATTCCGGTTTTAACTGGTACTGCTCTTAAGAATAAGGGTGTTCAGTTAATGTTGGATGCGGTAGTAGACTACCTACCTAGTCCATTAGATGTGCCAGCGATCAAGGGTGTTAATCCTAAAAATGAAGAAGAGGTTTTGGAGCGATCCGCAGGCGATGACCAACCCTTCTCTGCTCTATTGTTTAAAATCGCTGCCGACCCATTTGTTGGCAAATTAACTTTCTTTAGAGTTTATTCAGGTAAGATTTCGGCCGGTTCTTATGTAATCAACACGACAACTGGTAAAAAAGTTCGTTTAGGTCGAATATTAAGAATGCATGCAAACCAGCGCGAAGAGGTCAAAGAGATTTATGCTGGTGAGATTGCCGCCGCCGTTGGAGTTGAGGGTGTTACCGGCGACACCTTGTCTGACCCAGATCATCCAATTAAGCTGGAATCAATTACTTTCCCAGAACCAGTTATTTCAGTTGCAGTCGAACCAAAAACCAAGGCTGACCAAGAAAAAATGGGCATTGCTCTGAGTCGTTTATCCGAAGAAGATCCTACCTTTAGAGTTAAAGGTGACGAAGAAACCGGTCAAACGATAATTTCTGGCATGGGCGAACTTCACTTAGAAGTTTTGGTTGATCGTATGAAAAGAGAGTTTAAGGTTGAGGCTCAAGTTGGCCAGCCTCAGGTTGCTTATCGAGAGACGATCAACGCCGAAGCAACGGGCGAAGGTAAGTTTATTCGCCAAACCGGTGGTCGTGGTCAGTATGGGCATGCTGTTATCGATATTTCGCCAATGACTGACGAAGATAAAACCGAAAATCCAGATGAAATTTTCTTGTTCGAAAATGCGATTGTTGGCGGTATTATTCCAAAAGAGTTTATTGCACCAGTCGAAAAAGGTATCAAGGAAGCGATGAACAAGGGTGTTGTAGCTGGTTATCCGTTGATTAACATTAAAGCTAAGCTATACGACGGTTCTTTCCACGACGTTGACTCTTCAGAAATGGCTTTTCAGGTTGCGGGATCGATGGCGCTCCAGGATGCAGCTAAGAAGGCAAAGCCGGTCTTGCTTGAGCCGATGATGTCTGTTGAGGTCACTACTCCTGAGGAATTCTTGGGCGATGTTATGGGTGATCTAAATAGTAAGCGTGGTCGGATCGAAGAAACCACTGAGCAAGGGAACGCTAAAGTTATTAAGGCTCAGGTGCCTTTGGCAAACATGTTCGGTTACGCAACTCAGTTACGCAGTATGACTCAGGGCCGAGCAGCTTACTCAATGGAGTTTTCTCAATACGAAGAGGTTCCAAATAACGTTGCCGAAGAAGTAAAATCTAAAAGCGGTAAGTCTGGAAGCTAAAACTTTAATCTGATAAAATCTCTTCTTGAACGGACGTAGAAAAGTTCAGGTTTACAACAGGTTTGACAATCAATAAAAAATTAGTTAATATTGCGCTCTAAATATAGGGGCGAACAGATAAGGAGCTGTAAATGGCAGAAAAATTTGAAAGAACTAAGCCTCACGTTAATGTGGGCACAATTGGTCACGTTGACCATGGAAAAACTACCTTAACCGCTGCAATCCTTAAAACCTTGCGCGATCGAGGTATGGTTGCTGACGACAAGCCAGTTGATGCAATCGATGCTGCGCCAGAAGAAAAAGAGCGAGGCATTACTATTGCGACTGCTCACGTTGAGTACGAGTCAGAAAAGCGACACTATGCTCATGTTGACTGTCCTGGTCACGCTGACTACGTAAAGAACATGATCACTGGTGCTGCTCAAATGGACGGTGCAATTTTGGTTGTAAACGCTGCCGATGGTCCGATGCCACAAACCCGTGAGCACATTCTTTTGGCTCGACAGGTTGGCGTACCTCAGATCGTTGTTTTCTTAAACAAGATCGATCAAGTCGACGATCCAGAACTGCTTGACCTCGTCGAGATGGAAATCCGTGAACTTCTAACCAAGTACGAGTTTGATGGCGACAACACTAAGATCATCCGTGGTTCAGCTCTTAAGGCTCTTGAGGGCGACAAAGAGATGCAAGACCGCGTCATGGACCTTATCAACGCTCTCGACGAAGCGATTCCAGAGCCAAAACGAGACATCGACAAGCCATTTCTAATGCCAGTTGAAGATGTTTTCTCAATTAAAGGCCGAGGTACTGTTGCTACTGGTCGTGTTGAACGCGGTATCGTTAAAGTTAACGATGAAGTAGAAATCGTCGGTATCAAAGATACTAAGAAAGTTGTTGTAACTGGTGTTGAGATGTTTAGAAAGCTCCTCGACCAAGGTCAAGCTGGCGATAATATCGGTGCTTTGCTCCGCGGTGTTGAGCGAGACGATATTGAGCGCGGCCAGGTATTAGCTGCTCCAGGCTCAATTACTCCTCATACCGAATTTTCGGCTGAAGTTTACATCCTTAATAAAGACGAAGGTGGCCGACATACTCCATTCTTCAAGGGCTACAAGCCACAGTTTTATATCCGAACCACCGACGTTACTGGTGAGGTAGAACTGCCAGAAGGTACTGAAATGGTTATGCCTGGCGATACTATCACCTTTAAAGTTAAGTTGATTGTTCCGGTCGCGATGGAAAAAGGCATGCGCTTTGCTATCCGTGAGGGTGGTAAGACCGTCGGTGCCGGTGTTGTAACCGAAATCACCAAGTAAGACAATGGCCACTCAATCTCCCAAACAAAAAATCAGAATTCGCCTTAAGGCCTACGACTATCGGGTGATTGATCAGTCGGCCAAGAAAATTCTCGAGACAACCAAACGTTCCGGCGCCAGTGTTCATGGGCCGATTCCGCTACCAACCGAAACAAAAAAGGTAACGGTTTTGCGTTCTACCTTTAAGCACAAAGATGCGCGCGAGCAGTTTGAAACCAGAATCCACAAGCGCTTGATTGATGTTTTAGAGCCAACGCCTAAAACAATTGACGCCTTGATGAGTTTAGACCTGCCCGCTGGCGTGGATATCGAGATTAAAACCTAAGTTTTAACTTAGAAAAAAAGAACCCCGGATTAACCCGGGGTTCTTTGTGTTTATAGTTCAATTTTTAATGAATAACTGGTAAGATGCACAATACTTTAAAAATTGGAGGCGGGGATGATATTAGAAATTCAGTCTGCACGACATCGCGAACATGGATATGTTTTGCGCGGCCTTGATGCTGAGCGCACTGTTACGCTAGCTGACTTGCTAGAAGCAGAGGCAGTTTTAATTAAAAAGAAACTGGCCTGCGACTGGTTAAATGTGGATCTGTTACGGACTAGAATTTGCCAGGCCGAAGCTTCTTTGTTGGCTTTAAAGTCTAAGGTCTTAGATTGGTCCAAGCTGGCGCTTTTCTTCTTGCAATCGAGCCCTATAGGGGAAGACGATACGGAGTTGGAGCGCAGGAGGAAATCCAAATTCCTACATGGGCAATGGCAAGAGTTGCCGGCGCAGGCCCACTACTTAAGGACAAACTTTTGGGATCGATTAGAAGGGTGTTGTGGTCAATGGCGAGTTTCACCGTTGATGAGTTTTTCGGCTCCGGGCTGGGGACGCTTTTTTAAGGAAATTTGTCGTAATAAAGGTCGCGTAATTGGTTATCGTTTGCCCGATTATCCGCAACTATTAGCGGTGTCGCCTGACGTGGCAACTGAACTGGTGGCCCGAACTCTAGTTCACGATCTCGGCCATACGGTTTTGCCCCAAATTCCTTCTGAGAATGAATCTCTACATAATGTGTTTATGATTCACGCGGCACGGGGACGAATCCACACTGAGCCGTTTGATCAGTGGGATGAGCTAGTTTGGGCAGAAAGTTGTGACCCCTACTTTTCCGTCGAGGGAGATCTGTACCTGAATTCCTTTGACTTTAAGGATTTAAGCAAAGCTCAATTAGCTTTGCTTAATTGGTTTAAGAAAGCCTACTTGCCGGTTGCCTCCAAAAGGCGGCAGCGCTTATGGGGAATCCAACCAGGTCAGAGTTTGGTTAAAAGGAGGATGCAGGTAAACAAAAAATTAAGAGAACTAACCGAGCAAGACTTTGCTCAGTATTCACAAGTTCTCATTCGCACATAGACCCTTCGGGGTCTATTTTTTATCGTTCCAGCGGCGCCAGGCCTCGGACCAAGGTAGAATCCACATAAAATAACGCAAAAATATTAGACGATGGAGAACATAAGCCCAATAGCCTTTAAGTGGAAAAAAGATATTTGAAATTGCCCAATCTCCTCTAATCGGAACGATTTGGCCGCTGCTATGAGGTTTAAATCTAACTAACTTTTCTTTGTTGATCGATTTAATAATGTTTTCGGCAACGACTTGGGCTTGGGAGTAGGCATTTTCGATTGTTTGCACTGCTCTTTTTCTACTGACCGGGTCAATACAAAACGAACAATCGCCGGCCGCAAAAATTCGTTTATCAGTACGACTTTGTAGAGTGGAAGTGGCTCGAACATGGCCTTGGTGGGTTTCGACTTCGCACATTTCGCCCACTGGATTAGCTTTGATGCCGCCCGTCCAAACAAAGAGATCGAAGGCCAGCTTATCGCCGTTCATTACATAGGCAGTACCGTTGGTAATTTTCTTGATTTGATTTTGTAGGAGTACCTCGATGCGTCGGTAATGACCAAGTCGATCCTGGGCGTGTCGGGAAAACCATTCTGGCATCGGGCCAAGGAGCTTGTCGCCTGCTTCGACAATCTTAACCGCAAATAATCCTCGGCGCTTCCTTTTTGGTTCAAGTTCCTTTAGGTAGGCATGGAGCTCAGCTGCTAATTCGACGCCAGTAAAGCCGCCTCCGGCAATTAAAACCTGAAAAACGTCGCCATCTTCATGGTTTTTAAGGAATTCTCTAAATTTCATCTTGGTCGTTCTTCTGATTTTTTCGGCATCTTCGTAGTTTTTTAGATAGAGACCGTATTTTTGTACTCCCGAGACATGGAAATCATTGGGAATACTGCCGCAGGCAAGAACAAGGAATTCAAAGTTAACTACCTGTCCATTGTCTAAAGTAAGCTGCTGATTGGCTCTATTGACATCAGTAACCTCTCCGCGAACCAGCTCAATCGGTTTATTTTTAAAAATCTTTGCATGAGGAATTTTAATCGCCTGCATCTTGGCTCCGGTAGTGGCACGTTCATATAGCCAGGGAGTAAAGAGGTGATAGGTATTCCGATCAATTAGGATAAGTCTATGACCTTTGAGTCGAGAGTGTTTTTTAGCTAAATCGAGAGCAACTCTAACTCCTGCAAATCCTCCGCCAATGATGACAATATTTTTATCCATATATCTAGTTTATCAATTAGCTTGAGCCAAACCCTGTTAATAGGTAGAATATGGCCTGTTAACTATTGACTTGTGGGCCGTTAGCTCAGTTGGTAGAGCGCTTCCATGGCATGGAAGAGGTCGCTGGTTCGAATCCAGTACGGTCCACCAAACAAAACTTCTCGCGCTGAAAGCGCAGATGAACCGCGCGCCCGAGGCGCGTCAGGTGTTTCGTTCAAAATGGGTTCGCGCAAAGGTTAGTATTTCACCACCAGCCAAGAGTTAAATCACAGGGGGGGGATTTTGATCTACTTAATTTCTATACTTTTAGCCGAACTATCTGGCTATATTGGTTCTTTGTTTACTGCGCCTCAAATCGCGACCTGGTATCAAGCCTTAGACAAGCCAATCTGGAATCCGCCCAACTGGCTATTTGCTCCAGTTTGGCTGACTCTTTATTTATTAATGGGTTGGGCGGCGGCCATCGTATACAAGACTAAAGATCTGCAGCGAACCTGGGCCTTAATTATTTATGGTTTACAGCTATTAGTGAATATCGGCTGGTCACTTGTATTTTTTGGCTACGAAAGTATTCTGGGCGGATTAATTGCCATTGGCGTCTTGGCATTTTTGATTGCAGTTAATCTCTTTTTATTTTGGCGGATTGACCAGCGAGCCGGTTGGTTACTGGTCCCGTATTTTGTCTGGGTATTGTTCGCTGCCTTTTTAAATTTAAATATCTTACTGCTTAATTAGATTCAATTTCTTTTAGGGCAAAATAGCTACTTAGTAAGGCGACTGCAGTTGAGCCCACCATTTGTAAGTAAGAGATATTGTAATTAATTGCTGATGCGGCATTGCGGCCGCCCATTGCCGCGCTTAAGATTAGGAGTAAAGTCAAAAGTAATAACCCCTTGGTTTTATTGTTGGTGTGAGTGACGAATGAGGCTGCCGCTGCAAAGACTCCTAAAAGGACGCTTAGCAGGGCCATGAGTTTATGATAGCTTCTGATATCACTCGCCAGATTGCCTTTTAAGATTAATCCAAAGACTATAGTTGCGGCCAGGGTGATCATTAAGACGATAATTGTATTTTTCATTCGCCCTCCATAAGATATAGATATTATTATCTTATCATTTGATTATGAATTATTGGCTAATGAAAACTGAGCCAGAGACCTATTCGATCGACGATCTTAAAAAGAATAAGACCTCGATCTGGGAGGGTGTGCGTAATTTTCAGGCTCGAAATAACATGAGAGCGATGAAGAAGGGGGATATGGTTCTTTTCTATCATTCGAGTACAAAGCCACCTGGAGTCGCGGGAATCGCCAAAATTATCAAGGAGGCTTATCCTGATCCGTTCCAATTTAAAAAAGACAGTCCGTATTATGATCCCAAGTCCACTCTTAAAAAACCTCGTTGGAGTACTGTCGAGGTCGAATTTGTCAAAAAATTCAAAAATTACGTCACCTTGGAAGAATTAAAAAACAAACCAGAATTGACTGAGATGGTGGTAATTAAGGTCGGCCGCTTGTCAGTGCAGCCGGTTACAAAACTGGAGTTCGATATTGTTGTGGGAATGGGAGACGAATGAAGATAACGATTTGTGGCAGTATGGTTTTTGTTGATCAAATGAATTTGTTAAAAGCGGATCTGGAAAAAATCGGTCACGAAGTTATTTCCCCGCAAGTTATTTCAGGCGGAGTGCCTTTTAGAAGGTTGGTGGAGAATAGGGGTGGCATAGCTAAGTTAGACAAAGACGATCCAATCTGGCAACTAAAGGCGAATGCCATTGATGATCATTTCAAAAAAATAGCGTGGTGCGATGCTGTTTTAATCGCCAACTACGACAAAAACGAAATGGCCGGATATGTCGGGGGAAATACTTTGATGGAAATTGCGGTGGCCCGATTTTTAGGTAAACGAATTCTCGTCTTAAAAGAAATTGATAATGGACTTAATTATAAGGAAGAGATTTTGGGTTGCTTACCAATAATTCTGGGTGAGGATTTAAGTAGCATAGACACTTAAAGTAGAATCTTTGTTTGTTTCACGCCTCGAAATTAATAACTTTGACGCCATACTAACCAATTATATAGTCGGTAAATTTTACAATGGATGCGGGTTGAAGTTGGTAATGAGGCTCCTGGTTGGAATCACCAATCAAAACTTGCAGTTTGTCCTTGTCTACTATAATTAAAGAAAACCTCGCCCGAAGGCGAGGAAGTGACTCAGAGTTTGAGCTCGTTAATTCTGTTTATTTTTATCACCCTGAAAATGTGTAGGATGAGGGCGATCACAAAAGTCGAATCCTTTCGCCAGTTTTCACCGATCCAGGGTTTAGTTTGATCGTCGTGGTGGTCTTCGTGCATCGCTTCGCCAGCTAAGAAGAGGATGGCTAGCCATGAGGTCATATTTGATGCTTTACACCCGTGATGTCCCCGATGTCCGCTGTGTCCGTATTTGTTAACCAGGCTACCCTGTATTAGCGAGATCCAAATTGTAACTGGCAGTAGAATCCAGAGCTGTGGAACTGCCAGTAGCCAATATATATAGACGTATAGTACCACCCAGGCTAGCCTAACCGGCTTAGAGGCCGCAATAACTTCGAAATTGTCCCAGCGGATAGCTTTTTTAGCCATGCTGCGATTAAATTCACCCCGCCTTATTTTTTTTAGCGATTTTTGCGTCGAGATAAAAAGCCTCCATATGCTACTAGTGTCGTGAGGGTCACCTGGTTTGTCGCTGTGACTGTGGTGCTCTAGGTGTTGGACCGTGTATTCCCAGGGACGGGTGAATGAAGAGCCAGTACAAAGCCAGGAAAAGAAAATAAAAAACTTTTTCATGGCTGATGACATCGTATAGTTTCCGTGAGTAGAAAGCCGATGCCAAACAAACGATTGACTGAAGCCAGCAAGGCACCAGTGAGTAGTAAAAAGAATGATAAATAGTATTGTCCGTATCGCGTCCGATGCCAGGATTGTCTCCATAATGGCTTTTACCTTTCTGTTAATGAACTAATTTTATTTAACCAGTTGAGCGCCGATCTTGCGAGAAAGTTTGAACCAGCGCTATCATCTAGGGAGTGGATTTATCGATTAAATGATTAAGAAACTTACTGAATACCTAAAAGAAAAATATCATCCTAAAGCGATTATTCTTCATGGCTCACGTGCTAATGGATTTGCTCGTAAACATTCGGATTGGGACTTTATTTTACTGGGAGTGGAAAGAATATCAGCCCGAGAATTGGTCTTTGAGCAGAATGTTGAAGTTTTGGGCTTGATGGAGTTTGACGAAAAAGAGCTGATAAGAAACTTGGAAAAGTTTCAATCTGCCAAAGTGGTTTTTGATACCGGCGAAACCGGTGTCGCCCTGCTGGCCAAAGCTAGAGAACTATTAGCCAAGGGCTTTAGTTGGTCAGTCGGTTGGCCACAAGGTCCGCTCTTATATATGAAAAGTCGGGTTGACGGATTAGTCGATAACATTGACCGTCCCAAAGTTTTTATGAGTCATCTGGGAATTTTTTATAGTCGGAGTCTGGATTACTGGTATTTATTTAGGCATAACTACTCTAAGCCAGTTTACTTGGCAGTAGAAGAAATCCAAGAAAAAGACCCATCATTTTATAAGTATATTTCGGTTTTAGCTTCTGCTTCTGAGCCAGAAGTAAAAATTAAAGCGGCTCATTTTATTATTGAGTCTCTTGAGACCTATCTTGACAAAAGCGAATTATAACTCTTTTCTTTGAGCAGGACTTTGGTCCGAATCTTAAGAGAATGAGGTTAGGCTGTGTGGGCTGACAGGGAATTTCCAGGAGATCTAACGAGCATTGCTGCGGGAAGTACTCCAAATACGTTCGACGAACAAGCTGGGGAGGATTTAAGTAGGCAATGGCGGTATAAATATTATTTATCGTTGCCGATGACAGCAATACCACTGGAGCCAGAAGATGTTTGCGGAATGCATCCTCAGGACCGTGACCTTTTGGCAACTGCTTCATTGAACGAAATCCAGAATCTTTTCGCGAAGTATCTTAAAATTAAGAGAAGTCAGATTTTCGATTTTGCCTCAAGGGTTGCTCAAGTAGTACGTGATATTTGCGGCTACGAAGATGCGATTTTCGTACCATTCGAGCATTTTGACCCGGATAAGAATCCTGATATTACCCCGGTCGAAATCCGTAAAGTCGAAGAGGGAGTCGTATCTCGATGCGGTTGCCTGCTGGTTTTTCTTGATTACGCCTCTAATGGAGTTGGAATCGAGACGGCCTAGGGTGAGAGTCGGCGGATGGTAGAGATCTTTCGATGGGATCGTAGACCAAGTCGACTGGCTCGATCGATGCATTTTACCAACGAGGTTCGATATCAAACCGAGCAGGACTGCTTAGAGCAGATTGCAGCTCTTATTAAGGACTTTGAGAATGAGTAATGACTTGGCTTCGGCCAAGTCATTTTTATACTGTTGACACGAGCTCGAAAAGCTCCTAAAATAGCCCTGTTACGACCTTACAAATTATCAAAAAGTTGTCGGAAGATCGGTCTCATAAGAAGGGATGCTGATTCCGGCCGTATTTATTTACGTTAAATTTGTAGGTCAAAATGGAGTACCGTGAAAGCAATTATCGCTAAAAAAGTTGGAATGACTCGAGTAATCGACAACGGCAAGATGATTGGCGCAACTGTTTTATTGGCTGAGCCGTGCGTTGTTACTCAGGTTAAAACTCAAGAAAAAGACGGCTACTCTGCGGTTCAACTTGGCTGCGGTGAACTTAAGAACGTTAAAAAACCCCAACTTGGTCACCTTAAAGCCTCACAGGCAAAGGTTGGACGTAATTTGATTGAGTTTAGGGTTGATGATCTAGAAGCTGCACCGAAGTTAGGCGAAGAAGTAACGGTTAAGAATTTTACAGCTGGTGATATTTTAAATGTTACTTCTCAGTCTAAAGGACATGGTTTTACTGGAACTGTTAGGCGCCATAACTTCAGAATCGGACCACGCGGACATGGAGGCATGAATCAGCGCCGTCCCGGTTCGATCGGTTCTACTTACCCACAGCGGGTTATTCCCGGTAAGAAGATGGCCGGTCAAATGGGTGCTGCTAGAGTTACTGTTAAGCATTTAGAAGTATTAGACGTGTTGCCCGAAGAGAATTTGTTGGTTGTTAAAGGCTCTCTGCCTGGTATTAAAGGTGCTCAGGTAGTTATCTCAGCTTCGCCTCGTCATCAAGTTAAAGAAGAGAAGAAGGATAAGTAATGGCGATCACTGTTCTGAGTAAAACAGATAGCGTAGTTAGAGCTTTGGCCAAGAATCTCACTGCCGAAGATCAGATTAGCATTGCCTTAGCAATTCGAGGATACGAAGCCAATCGGCGTGCTCCCGTTGCTAACTCTAAGACTCGCGGCTTAATTAGGGGCGGTGGCCGCAAACCATGGCGTCAAAAGGGAACAGGTCGGGCTAGGGCTGGTTCAATCCGCTCTCCGCTTTGGCGTGGTGGTGGTACCACTTTTGGCCCAACCAATGAGCGAAACTTTAAAGTTAGTTTCTCTAGTAAATTCAAGACCAAAGCCCTGGCTGTTGCTTTAGCTGAGCAGGCAAATAATTCTGCAATCTACTCAATTGATAAATGGCCAGAAACCGGCAAAACTAAAGAGTTAATTGAAATTCTTAAGGGTAATGATTTACCACAACGACTATTGCTTGTAATTGAGCGATCAAATGAGCAACTCAATCGGGCTGTCCGCAATGTGTCAGGTTTAGAACTTCGGACTGCAGCTAACGTTTCAATTGCCGATGTGGCGATTGCCGATGGTATTGTTGCTGACAAAGCAAGTCTCGACATTTTGGTTGAGCGAGCCGAGGGTAAATTTACGGCTAAAGCTTTACCCAAGAAAGGTAAGTAATGGCAATTCGAGTTAGCTTAAAACCAGTTGTTACCGAAAAATCAATGAGTTTAGCTCATAATGGTTTTTATACTTTCGAAATTCCTAAGCAGGTAAATAAGCTTAGTGTTGCCAAAGCTGTGGCTGAGGCTTACAAGGTTGAAGTTTTAGATGTAAATATTACCAAGCGCCCAAGCAAGATTAAGCGTCGAGGGCGATTAATCGGTAAAACCAAAACTCAGGTCAAGGCAGTTGTTAAGCTCAGGAAGGGTCAGTCAATCCCTGGTTTTGAGCTAACAAGTCCAGATGCTGACGTAAAAGAAGATAAGGCCAAAGACGAAAAAGCCGATAAGAAGGATAAGGACAAGTAATGGCAATTATTAAGCGTCGACCAATGACCCCTGGTCAACGGGGTATGACTGTTAATAAGCAGCAGCTAACCAAGAAGGCTCCTGAAAAGTCTTTAACTACCAAGCTTAAAAAACACGCCGGTCGCGACCGCTTTGGCCGTATTAGTATTCGTCATCGTGGTGGCGGAGCCAAGCGAAAATACCGTCTCATCTCAACTCTCGAGCAGGGTCCGTCAACGAAAGCTAAGATTATTGCACTTGAATATGATCCAAATCGTAGCGCGAATATTGCCTTAATTGAATATGAAAACGGTGTTAAAGCCTATATTTTGGCCGCGAATGAGATGAAAACCGGTCAGGAATTAATGCACGGGGAAAAAGCTAAAATAGAATCCGGCAATCGAATGCCGATTGCTAAAATTCCTCGGGGTTATCCAATTTACGAGATTGCTATTGATCCCAATAAGAGTGGTGTTATGGTTCGCTCGGCCGGTACTTCGGCAACTATTATGGCAGTCGAGGATGACGGCCGCTATGTGCAAGTCAAATTGCCTTCAGGCGAGATTCGCCGGGTTTTAGCCTCTTGCTATGCTTCAATTGGAACTGTAAGTAATCCTGACCATGGAGCAGTTAAGATTGGTAAAGCTGGTCGTAAGCGCCATATGGGTAAGCGACCGCAAGTTCGCGGTAAAGCGATGAACCCTAATGATCACCCTCATGGTGGTGGAGAAGGATCGCAACCGATTGGTATGAAGCATCCTAAGACGCCTTGGGGTAAGCCAGCACTTGGCAAAAAAACTCGACGCAATAAGAGAACCGATGTCTTTATTGTTCGACGTCGAGCCAAGAAGAGGAAATAGAGATGAGTCGATCACTAAAAAAGGGTCCATATGTTGATCCAAAATTATTAAAGAAAGTTCAGAGCGCCGATAGCAAACGAAGCCCAATTAAGACTTGGGCTCGATCCAGTACGATTTCGCCGGAAATGGTTGGTTTTATTTTTCAGGTTCACAATGGTAAAGATTTTATTACCGTGACCGTTGTCGAAGATATGGTTGGCCACAAATTGGGTGAGTTTGCACCAACACGCAAGTTTAGAAGACATGGCGGTAAGATGGCATCCGAAGAAGCACAGGGATAAACAATGGAAATCACTGTTCACTACAATAAGTTACCAATCTCACCTCGCAAACTTCGAGCTTTACTAGGCTATGTCAAAAAAGGGCAGGCAGTGCCTGTTGCGGTAGCGCAACTCGAAGCCTTGCCTAATACAACCAGTGAACCAATTAAAAAATTACTTTTGGCCTCAGTTTCAGCTGCTAAAGATCGTCGCCCATCGGCTCGTCCGGCTGATGTTAGAGTGGTAGAGATTTACTGTAACGAAGCGGCTCGCATGTATCGCACCAGAATCAAGGGGCGAGGCCGAGCTAGTCGGTTCGCTAAGCGCGGTTCTCATTTAACGTTAAAAGTCGAAGTTGCTGGCAATGTTTCTAGCCGACCGAAAGCGAAGTCGGTTGAGACTAAGGTTAAATCAAAAACCACGGCAACTTCCGCCAGTAAAGACAAGTCAGTAAAAAAGAAGGACGCCTAGATGTCTCATAAGACTAATCCAATTTCGAACCGTTTACCGCTTACTAAGCAATGGCGTTCTCGTTGGTATGCAGATAATTTAATCGCCTATTACATTCTTGAGGACGCTGCTGTTCGCGATCTGCTTAGTAAGAGATTCGGTAATAATGCCGGTGTGGAACGAGTTGAAATTCAGCGCAACTCCCAAGAGCTGATGATTATGATCCATACCAGTAAGCCAGGAATTGTCATTGGCCGTGGTGGCGCGGGCATTAAAGAATTGAGGGTCCAATTAGAACGCAAGCTCCAATCATTCCGCTACCGTAATTTTCCTCTTTATGTTAAGAGTGCGGCGGACCAAAAGACCATTGAGTCAATGAAGCTTAAGATTGAAATCGTTGAAATCAAGGCTCCTGAACTTCATTCTAGCCTGGTTGCTCAGTCAATCGCCAATCAGATCGAACGGCGCATTGCTTATCGACGAGCAATTAAGCAAGCGATTGAGAGAACAGTCCAACGGAACGCTAAGGGTATTCGAGTCTCGATTTCTGGTCGTCTAAACGGCGCTGATATTGCCCGAACTGAGAAGTTTTCCGAAGGAACAGTGCCGCTTTCCACTCTTCGTAACGATATCGATTATGCTCATGTCGACGCTCATACCACCTATGGGGTTATTGGTATTAAAGTTTGGATTTACCGAGGCGATAAGTTAGCCGACGCGCTTAAGCCTCAGGGTCGCAGGATAGTTGAGTAGGTAATATGTTAATTCCTAAAAAGCTAAAACATCGAAAACAACATCGTGGCTCGAGAGCCGGTAAGGCTTTAAAGGGTAGTCAGATTGCCTTCGGCCGCTACGGTCTTAAGGCGCTTGGCAGTGGCTGGTTTAGCTCCAGAGAAATTGAAGCGGCTCGTCGTGCGATTACTCGATATATGCAAAGAGCTGGTCAGGTCTGGATTAGAATTTTTCCTGACAAGCCTGTAACCGCTTCGGCCGCCGAATCACCTATGGGTAGCGGTAAAGGCGCACTGGACCATTTTGTAGCTGTTATTAAGCCGGGGCGAATTATTTTTGAGATCGACGGCGTACCAGAGGAAGTGGCACGAGAGGCTTTGCGTCTAGGTATGCATAAGCTGTCGGTTAAGACCAAGATTGTTAAGCGAGAAGGTTAAGATGAGCCAATCTAATAAATTTCTAACTAGTATTAGAAAGTACGATCCCAAAAAGCTTACTGAGGAAATCGGCAAGCGTAACGAAGCAATTCGTACCTTGAGATTTGACCTCGGATTTGGTACTGTTAGCAGTCTTAAAGACCTGAGAGTTGCTCGCCGTGAATTGGCTCAGCTCAAAACTGTTCTCAAGGAAAAGTCTCTCGCTGAGACAAAGTAGGAATATTATGGCAATCAAGACAAAAATTGGCACAATCAAGCATATTCATGGCGTAACCGCGCGGGTTGCTATTGATATGCCTAAAACTCATCGCTTATATGGCAAGCCTTACCGAGACACTACGTCAATGTTGGCTCATCTTGAATCGGATCTAGAGGCTAAAGTTGGAGATGTAGTAGAGATCAAAGAGTCTCGACCGATTAGTAAGCGCAAATCCTGGAAAGTTGTAAAGGTAGTTGAGGTGTCCCAATGATTCAGCCTCAGACTTGGCTTAAGGTAGCAGATAACTCAGGAGCAAAAGAAGTAATGTGTATTACTGTCTTAGGAAATCGTAAACGCGATGCTGCCCAATTAGGTGATACTATCGTCGCCTCTGTTAAGGATGCAGTTCCTCGCGGAACTGTTAAGAAAAAGGAAGTGGTTCGAGCTGTAATTGTGCGTCAGCGAAATCCTTATCAGCGTCAAGATGGAAGTACTATTGCCTTTGATGATAATGCAGTTGTAATCATTGGTGAGAACGGTGAGCCCGTAGGGACTCGAGTTTCTGGTCCTATTGCCCGCGAAGTTCGAGCTCGTGGTTTTCAAAAGATTATTTCACTTGCCCCGGAGGTGCTGTAATGAAGATCAAGACTGGCGATACAGTTTTAATTACCAACGGTAAGGACCGAGGCAAAAAGGGGAAAGTCCTTAAAGTTCTAATCGGTGATAACAGATTAGTAGTAGAAGGCGTCAACATTCTCAAAAAACACGCCAAGCCAACTCCTAAACATCCTCACGGTGGCGTTGTAGATTTCCCGGGTCCGATTACTGCAAGTAACGCAATGGTGATTTGCTCATCATGTGGCAAGCCAACCAGAATCGGACACAAATCTCTAGAAGATGGTTCGAAGATTAGAGTCTGCCGGCGATGCCAAGCAGGAATCGATGCCGGCAGGAAGGCTAAATAATGAGCTATAAGAATACTTACAATGCGGATATTAGACCTAAGCTTAAGGAAGAGCTTGGCTTAAAAAATCTTTACCAAACCCCTCAGGTTTTAAAGATCGTTGTTAATGTTGGTCTTGGATCCCGTCGAAAAACCGATAAAATTCTTGAAACCGTTAACCAGGATTTAGCCGTTATCACTGGCCAGAAGTCAGCTGAGCGTAAGGCCCGCAAAGCAATTGCCGGCTTCAAATTAAGACAGGGAGAGGTAATTGGCTCAGCTGTAACTTTGCGCGGACAACGAATGTATGACTTTCTGGAGAGATTAGTTAGGGTATCTTTGCCTCGAATTCGCGATTTTCGTGGTTTGCCACTGGCCGGCTTTGACGGTAAGGGCAACTATTCGTTCGGCATCAAGGAACATACTGTTTTTCCAGAAGTAGATCAGGAAAACGCCCGAGAATTGTATGGAATTGCTATTACGATTGTTACTTCGGCTCAAACTGATGACCAAGGCGAACAACTTTTAAGATCATTTGGCTTCCCGCTCGTTAAG
This sequence comes from Candidatus Berkelbacteria bacterium, assembly GCA_020429585.1. Lineage (GTDB taxonomy): Bacteria > Patescibacteriota > UBA1384 > JACPKC01 > JACPKC01 > JAGQLE01. Next base: position 19,282 of record JAGQLE010000009.1, on the reverse strand, counting down.
CGAGAAACACAAGGAGATGAATAATGGCCCGAAAAGCACTTATTGCTAAAGCAAAGCGTCAACCAAAGTTCTCGACCCGGACTGTTAATAGATGCGGTATTTGCGGTCGAAATAGGGGTTATTTGCGACGGTTTGGTTTATGTCGAATTTGTTTTCGAGAACGGGCAAGTAAGGGTGAAATCCCTGGGGTAGTAAAATCATCATGGTAAACAATAAAATTTCTCAATTCGAATTTGGAATGGAGTTCTGATGGATCCAATTGCAGATATGTTGACGATAATTAGAAACGCCTTAGTCTTGGGTAAGCCCGAGGTTATTGTTCCTTATTCTGGCCTCAAGCTTGAAATTGCTGAACTCTTGGCTAAAAAGGAATTTGTTGAGGGTACTTCGATTGTAGAAAACGAAGATTCTCAAAAGAAAGAAATTAAGATCGAGCTCAAGTATTACTCTGACGGCAAACCAGCCATTTCTTCGATCAAACGCGTTTCTAAGCCTGGCTTCAGAGTTTATGTTCGCGTTAATAATATTCCTAAGCCAAGGGGTGGTTTTGGAGTCGTCGTTGTTTCGACGCCTCATGGAATTATGACCGGGCAGGATGCTAAACGACGAAAGACCGGCGGGGAAGTACTCTGTGAGGTATTGTCATGAGTCGAGTCGGAAGTAGAGTAATTAGCATTCCAGAAGGAGTGGAGTTAACTATTGTTGATTCTACTGTTAAAGCTAAAGGACCAAAGGGCGAGTTGAGTCTTGATCTTCATCCAGCGATTAAAGTTGAGGTTAATGACGGCCAGGTCAGCGTAGCTAAAGCTACAACCAACAACAAACTAACTTCCGCGCTCAGAGGTACGGTTATTCGACTTGTTTCCAACTTAATGACGGGCGTTAAGGATGGATTTACTAGAAACCTAGAAATTCAAGGTGTTGGATATAGAGCTAGTAATAAAGGCAAAGACCTTGAACTAGTAGTTGGCTACTCCCATCCAGTTTTGATTGAAGCTCCAGAAGGAATTGAACTTAAGGTTCAAAAAAATATTATTTCCGTTGCTGGATTAGACAAGCAATTAGTGGGGCAAGTTGCCGCTAATATCAGATCCGTTCGTCCACCTGAGCCGTATAAAGGCAAGGGAATTAGGTATGTTGGCGAACACGTACGCCGTAAGGCTGGTAAGGCAGCAAAGGCTGCGGGCGGGGCTGCATAAGGTTGAATTATGAATAGACAAGAAAGTAGAATAAACCGAATTAGAAGGGTTTTGGTTAAAGGCACTGCTGAGCGACCCCGAGTAAGTATCGAAAAATCCAACCGCCATTTGGGCTGGCAACTAATCGATGATTCTTCGGGTAAAACTCTGGCCCAAGCCACAAGTAAAACTTTGAAGAGCAAAGAAATTGCTACTGAGCTTGGTAAGCAATTAGCTCAGGCTGCCGATAAGCTTGGTGTCAAGACAGTTGTTTTTGATCGACGAGGTTTTAAGTATCACGGGCAAATTGCTGAGTTGGCAGCTGTAGCCCGAGAAAACGGTCTGAGTTTCTAAGGAGAATTATGGCAAAAGAGTCGCAACCACGAGAAAAGGAAAAAAAGGAATTCGAAGAGCGAGTGATTGAGATCGATCGAGTTTCTCGAACCGTTAAGGGCGGTAAGCGAATGAGATTTCGCGCCTTGGTCGTAATCGGTAACCGCAAAGGTAAAGTCGGTATGGGCCTAGGTAAAGCTGGCGATGTTCAGTCGGCAGTTAAAAAAGCAGTTAAAGTTGCTAAGCGAGATTTAATCGAAGTACCGATTGTTAACGACACAATTCCTCACGAAGTTACAGTTAAATTCGGCGGAGCACAGGTATTCTTAAAGCCAGCAGCTGCTGGTACCTCGATTATTGCCGGTGGAGCAGTGCGGGCCGTTATTGAGCTAGCTGGTATTAGAAATATTCTTTCTAAAATCATTGGCTCAAGTAATAAAATTAATAATGTTCGGGCAACCATTAAGACTTTGGACGAAATGAGTGTTGTCAAAGCTAAATCTAAAGCAAAAGTCAAAAAAGCTGATACTCCGGAAAAATCTGTCAAGGATGACAAGAAAGACAGGGAAAAGGCTAAGAAATGAAGCTTCATCAACTCAAAAAAACTCAACCCAAGCGACGTCATGTAGGCCGTGGTATTTCGGCTGGTCAAGGTAAGACCGCTGGCCGCGGAACCAAAGGACAAAAATCACGGACTGGCCACAATATCCCAAAGGGATTTGAAGGCGGCCAGACTAAACTTTATATGCGCTTACCTAAGTTACGAGGCTTGAATAATCGCATTAAGAGATCGTCCTCGGCGACTATTAGTCTCTCTCAGTTGGAGACAAACTTTAAGGCTGGTGAGCGTGTTAGTCTAGTAACTCTCCGTTCTAAAAAGCTTATCGACCGATCAACTCAGAAGGTTAAGATTGTAGCCCGCGGTGAATTAACCAAAAAACTTAAATTCAGCGGCGTATCTTTTTCTAAGGTTGTTCACGACCAAATTTACAAAACTAAGAAAGAAAATTAATGTCGACTTTACGCTCGATTTGGAATAGTCCCGAGTTGCGGAAAAGAATCGGCTATTCTCTTGGTTTGCTTATTATCTACAGGATCCTCGCCCATATTCCGATGCCTGGCGTTGATTTGACTGCATTGCGGGCTTTCTTTGCTAATAACGAGCTATTCGGCTTACTCAACCTCTTTACGGGCGGATCGCTAGAGAACTTTTCTTTGGTTCTAATGGGTGTTGGTCCTTATATTACGGCTTCGATTATTTTCCAATTATTAATTGTGATTATTCCTCGCCTCGAAGAACTCCAAAAAGAGGGCGAGGCAGGTCGTCAAAAAATCAACCAGTACACTAGATTGCTGGCAGTTCCATTGGCAATCTTGCAGGGTTACGGAACGCTTTTCCTGCTTCAGAGCCAGGGAATTGTACCAAGTTTTCAGCCTCTGCAATTAGTTACGGTTCTTATTACGATTACTGCCGGCTCTGTCTTTGTGATGTGGCTGGGCGAACTTATTTCAGAAAACGGTATTGGTAATGGAGTGTCTCTGATTATTACCTTGAGTATCTTAGCTGGCATTCCGTCTCAATTATCGCAGACTTTTTCCCTAGTTGATCAAACGGGGATTATCAACCTAGTTATCTTTGCTGTATTGGCAATCATCGTTACGATCGCCATAGTTTATGTTAATGAAGCCGAGCGACAAATTCCCATTACTTATGCCCGGCGCGTTAGGGGAATTGAATCTAAGGGTGGCGTTGCAACCAATCTTCCCCTAAAAGTGACGATGGCTGGAGTTATTCCAATTATCTTTGCCTTGTCGATGATGATCTTTCCGCCGGTAGCAGCCCGGTTTCTACAGCAGGTTAATTCTAGTTTCATCCAGCAGGTAGCAGAAAAAACAATTGAGCTATTTGCTAACGACACTTTTTATGCGGTCGCTTATTTTGTTTTGGTAGTAATTTTTACTTTCTTCTATACGTTTGTTGTTTTTCAACCCGAGCAGGTCGCAGAAAATATCCAGAAGCAGGGTGGTTTCGTACCTGGGTTAAGGCCAGGTCGTGAAACAGCCGAGTATCTTGCCAAAGTGCTTAACAGGATTACTTTCTTTGGCGCCTTCTTCCTGGGAGCGCTGGCTGTAATTCCTTTTGTCGTTCAAAGCTTAACCAATGTGCAAACTTTGGTTTTGGGTGGAACCGGTATCCTGATTGTGGTGGCGGTGACCCTGGATACAATGAGGCAGATTAAGGCTCAGCTGGTCACTCGGCGCTATGAGTTCTAAAGACGCGCATTCAAAAAGTTTATTTGGTGGAGTCGTGCTTTTCTTGCTTCTCGGTGCTTTTGCTTATATGGCAGGCACTCCTCAATATCAGGGAGGTGCTCTTTCTGACACGCCAGTTGAGGCAATTGAATCATCGTCAGTTACGGTCACTGATGAACCCCAGTCTCTTGACGAAGTGATTAATCAAGGGGAGTCCGGGTTATCAAGTCAGTTAGTTCTACTCGATACAAGTAACGACTCAAGTCGGATTTTAGTCGGCAGTCAGGTTGTTTTTAGTGACGGAGATGAGTCTTGGCAAATTATTGAAGAGGTGGGTCTTGCTGGACATGGTGTTGTTGTTAAAACGACCTCGAAAATCGAGGGTGATGTTTTTGATATTAGGATGATTAGCCTGGATGGATCCGGGTCAAGCGAACTGTTATTTGAAGGCGTAGCCTCCTCCGACAGACCCGCTCTCAACTCAGCGGCCGATCAAATTGCCTTGATTAGCTTTGACAATGCGGAGAGAACTTTCGGTTTTCGTCTTTATAGTTTGGGTATAAATGGTGTTGCAACTGACATTGATCAAAATCCCACCTCGCTAAAGTTGCCAGTTTGGCGTTCTGACGAAGAATTATTTTACGTAGTAAATAGCTCTGAGCAAGGACAAATTATTAAGCTGGCGACCTTTGGTCTTGGGGCGATTGATTTTGCCGTCGTTCCCTCGGGTGAGCAAGTTACGGCATTGGCCTGGGATGGCGAAAAAATCTTTTATGCTACCCACGCAGACGTTGGTCGGCTATATTCCTTTGATTTCAGTGACAGCGACGCCCGCCTAGTTGCAGATAATCTACCAGAAATCGATAAGGTAGTTGCTGGTCAGGATCTACTTATTGAGGGCGACGGTAAAATCAGCCAAGTAGTTGACGGCCATCTACAAGAATTGTCTAGCGAAGGCATATTAATAGGAGTAAGGAATTGAAGCTTAAGAAGAATATTTTGTTTTTGATGGCCGGTCCTCAGGGGAGCGGCAAGGGAACTCAGTCGGCTTTACTAGCTGACCGTCTTGGTTTACCGCACTTTGTTGCCGGGGATTGCTTTCGATTGGTTCAAAAAGAGAATTCCGAAGTCGGAAAAAGAGTAAGAGATATTTTGGGTAATGGTCATCTGATGACAATTGATTTATGGGAACAAGTTGTCGGACGAAAATTAAGAGATCTAAAAGAGTCTTCCATTATTCTTGATGGTGTTTTACGTTCGGCGGAACAGATTGAGGCGTTTGAAAAAATCCAAGTACAAAAAGAATGGCCGCCAGTTTTAGTAATTAACCTAAATTTACCACGGCAAATTTCAATCGAAAGGCTCTCTAGGCGAGGTCGCCACGATGATACGCCTAAGCAAATCGAAGCCCGTCTTGCCTGGAGCGAAAATGAGATTAAACCGGTTCTGACGCATTTTCGAGCTAAGGGACAGGTTATTGATGTCGAGGCCGATCAGCCTATTCAAGACGTTGAGGCTGAGATAATTTCGAAGTTGAAGGATTTGGATTTAGTAGCTGATGAGTGATTATATTAAGACAACTGAGCAAATCGAGCTGATGCGTCAGGCTGGAAAAATATTAGCCGAGGCAATGGACCAGGTCTCATTAATTGCTAAGCCTGGAGTGACGGGTGATGAACTTGACCGGATCGCAGAATCGGTTATCAGGGACCATGGTGCGGAGCCAGCTTTCTTAGGCTATCAGGGTTATCCATCGACGATTTGCCTGTCTGTTAACGACGGATTGGTGCATGGTTTACCTGTCGGTCAAACCCTAAAGGAGGGTGATTTAGCTGGAATTGATCTCGGGGTGCGTTTTAAGGGGTGGAACGTAGATAGCGCCAACACCTTAGCGATTGGAAAAATCAGTGTTGACGATCACGATTTACTCAAAGCAGCTCGCCAAGCATTAGTTTCAGGGATTGCGCAGGTTAAGGATGGGGTTTCTTTAGGGACAGTTCAGGCAGCAATTCAAAAAGTTATAGATGATGGTGGATACGGTTTAGTACGCTCTTTGTCCGGCCATGGAATCGGCAAACAGCTGCACGAATATCCATCGATTCCTAACTTTGGTCAAATTAACCAGGGACCTAAGCTTAAGGCCGGTATGACGATTTGCCTCGAGCCGATGTTGACGGCTGGAACTGATAAGGTTAAAACAGCTGCTGACGATTGGACAATTGTCAGTGCTGATGGCTCCCAAACGGCTCATATCGAACATACTCTCCTTGTGACTAGTCAGGGGGCAGAGATTTTGACGAACTGGCAAGAGCATGAGGGTTAAATCTGTTGACATTAAGTATTTCAACCTGTAAAATTGGGAAAGAATTATAAATATGGCTAAAGATATAGTTGAATTTGATGGTTCGGTAACCGAGTCGTTACCGAATGCTATGTTTCGTGTTGAAATCGATACGGGCAAAGCTAAGTTAGATGTTCTAGCTACCATCTCCGGAAAAATTAGAATGAACCGGATTAAAATTTTACCCGGAGATAGAGTAAAGGTAGAACTTTCACCTTACGATTTAACTAAGGGTCGGATTCGCTATCGCTATAGCGCTGACCCGAGGGATGAGAATAACTAAGTTAATATGAAAAAATCTGCTTCAGTCAAAAAAAGATGTGATAAATGTCAAATTATCCGACGCAAAGGTAAGGTTCGGATTATTTGCGAGAACCCTAATCATAAGCAGGTCCAAGGATAATTATGGCTCGTATTGCAGGCGTAAACCTACCCAATCATAAACCAATCTACATTGCACTTACTGCTATTTATGGCATCGGTCCAACTCGGGCTAAAAAATCTTTGAGCGTGATCGGAATAGATCCAGGCCGACGAACCTCAGATCTCAGTGACCAAGAAGTTGAGTCGATTAGGGCTGTGATTGAGAAGGAATATTCGGTTGAGGGTGAATTGAGAATGCAGGTCAACCAAAATATTAAACGACTTAAAGAAGTTGGAACATACCGAGGTGACCGTCACTCACGCCGTTTACCTGTTAGGGGTCAAAGAACCAAGACCAACGCCCGTACTAAACGTGGCAAAAGAATGAACGTCGGTTCTGGTCGCAAACCAGCCGCAAGTAAAACTTAGACTTTAGAGGAAGATATGGCAGCTCCAAAAAAGAAAAAGAATATTAAAGATGTAGCCGTTGGACGTATTTATGTTCAATCTACTTTTAATAACACTATCATTACAATTACTGACGCAACTGGTAATGTTATTGCTTGGTCGAGTGCAGGTAACCAGGGCTTTAAGGGCGCTCGTAAGGCCACTCCTTATGCTGCCCAAACTGCAATGAAAGCTGCTCTAGACAAAGCCAAGGAATATGGCTTGAAGGAAGTTAGTATTTTTGTAAGTGGTGTAGGTAGCGGTCGCGAACAGGCAGTCCGTTCAGTTGGCGGATCGGGTGTAAAAGTTAGTTCAATTCAAGACATTACCCCGATTGCTCATAACGGCGTTCGACAAAAGAAACCGAGAAGGGTGTAATATGGCAAGATATATTGGTCCAACCGAACGAATTAGTCGTCGAGCCCGAGTCAATCTTTTTTTGAAGGGTGAACGGAGTAGTGGGCCAAAAAATGCTTTAACCCGACGTCCGTATCCTCCTGGAGTTCATGGTCCAAATCGTCGACCTAATAAGATCTCTGAATACGGTCGGCAGCTCCGCGAAAAGCAGAATGCTAAGGCTATCTATGGCATCTTAGAGCGTCAGTTTCGTAATTACTATAAAAAGGCTTCTTTGTCAGATGACAATACCGGTGAAAAACTTGTTCAACTCCTGGAATTAAGATTAGACAACATTGTTTATCGTCTTGGTTTAGCCGACACACGACGCCAGGCTCGACAGTATGTTACGCATGGTCATGTTCTAGTAGATGGAATTCGACAGTCTATTCCTTCAATGAACATCAAGCCTAAGCAAAAAATCGAACTACATAAAATCAACCGCAAACCCTCTCAGAATGAGGTTCCAATTTGGCTTAAGCGTCCAAAAACCGGTCTAAAAGGTGAAGTTTTGGATCTGCCAGAGCGAGACCAAATTGCTTTGGATATTGAAGAGCAGTTAATCGTTGAGTTCTACTCAAGATAACTTAGGAGAAATATGTTTACACTACCAACTACTGAGAATCTTAGCATTACCGAGGAGAAGATCTCTGATCGAGTTTCTAAATTCGTCATTGAGCCTTTGTCGCCTGGTTATGGCATGACCTTGGGTCATTCTTTGCGGCGGGTTCTTTTAACCTCTCTAGAGGGTGCAGCTGCTTCTTATATTAAGATTGAAGGAGTTGATCATGAGTTTTCAACCCTAAAAGGCATGCGTGAGGACGTTGTTGAGTTGATTATTAATATTAAGTCGATGCGCGTTCGCTCAGAATCAGCGGAGCCAGTTACTATTAAGCTTAAGAAAAAGGGTGGCGAAGTTAAGGTATCGGACTTTGAGCCTAATTCGGATATTGAATTTGCAGATCCTGATCATCACTTAGCTACGCTTGAGAAAGACGGTAAGTTGAACATGGAAGTTGTAATTGAAAAGGGCCGTGGTTACGTTACGGTAGCTAGTAAGAATAGCGATGAGAAGCTGCCAATCGGAACCCTAGCAATTGATTCGATCTTTACCCCGATCAAAAAAGTTCATTACGATGTAGAACATACTCGTGTTGGCGGACAGACCGACTTCGACAAATTAACCTTAGAACTAACAACTGATGGTACTGTAGCTCCAGCTGAAGCAGTTAAATATGCCTCACAGATCTTGGTCGAACATTTTCAATTTGTTTTGGACGGTGCAACTAAAGCTGCTGGTGAAGCTGCGCCCAAAGAAACTAAGGCCAAAAAGACAAAGAAATCTACAGCCAAAAAGAGTAAGTAATGATTAATCCTAAGCTTGGTCGAACAAAAAGCCACCGCGAATTAATGCTAGCTAACTTAGCTAAGTCGGTTATTAAGGCTGAGAAAGTTAAGACAACCTTGCCCAGAGCTAGGGCGGCACGTCGTGTCGTTGAGCGCTGGATTACTCTTGCTAAGAAAGCTAATTTGGCTGAGGATTCTTTAGCTTATCGCAAACGACTCTATCGTTTTATTCAGGATCGGGAGTTGGTTGATAAATTGATCGATGACCTGGCTATTAGAGCTAAAAGTCGAGAGGGTGGTTATACTCGACTCTTAAAGGTTGGTAGCCGCGTTGGCGATGCGTCACCAGTAGTAGTTTTAGCGATTGTAGACAAGGCCCCTGTTAAAGTTAAATCGAAATCGAAGGGTGCTAAGTAGGTAATATGAAGACATATCTCCCTCAAGAGAGTAAGACTCAAAACATCGACGCTAAAAATCAAGTCCTAGGACGTTTAGCAACGAAGATAGCTGTAATTTTACGTGGCAAAGACAAGCCTGAATTTGCACCTCATAAGATTGTCGGTGATAAGGTTATTGTTACTAACGCTGACGATATTAGAGTTACTGGCAACAAACTTGATAACAAAATCTATTACCGTCACACAGGATACATTGGCGGCCTAAAGCAGATTTCACTTAAAGACCAACTTGCAAAGGATTCGACAGAGGTAATTAAGAAAGCAGTTTACGGCATGCTCCCAAGTAACCGACTCCGTTCAGAATTAATGAAACGCCTAACAGTTTATCCTGGCGATGTAGTAAAGGAAGACAAATGAGTGACATAATCGCTACAGTAGGTCGTCGCAAACGAGCCATTGCCCGGGTTAGAATGACCCCTGGAAAAGGCAAGATTGTCGTCAATAAGGAAGAATTAGCGAATATTGACCCTATAGTTAATCAGCCCCTTGTCTTGACTGGCGCTCAGAATAAGTTCAATTTTAGTATTAAAGTCTTAGGTGGTGGATTAACTGGGCAAAAAGAAGCAATTCGACATGGCATTGCCAGAGCATTGGTAGAAAGTGATCCAGATAACCGCAAGATTTTAAAAAAGGCCGGCCTATTAACTCGTGATGCCAGAGAAAAAGAGCGCAAGAAGCCTGGTCTTAAGAAGGCTCGCCGCGCTCCTCAGTGGCAAAAGCGTTAGTTCTCTTAATATTTACTTATGTCCAGTCATCGAATGGAGCAAGTCAATAGAGAGCTCCAGCGCGTTGTCAGCCGATGGCTTCAAAGTAACTTTCAGAGCGAAGATTTATTAACAGTAACCTCGGCAAGTGTCACCAGGGATTTGGGACAGGCTATTATTACTCTTGGCGCTAGGAATGGAATTGATCGTTACGTAGATACTTTAAACTCCAAATCTCGTCGAATTAAGGACGAAATAAAAAAATCATTACCTTGGAAAACGATACCTAATTTGGAGTTTAGGGCTGATCGTGAAGGTGATACAATTACCAAAGTGGAAGAAATCTTGGATAATCTATGAGATTAGGCTCAGTCTATACTGGTTTGGCCTCGGGTTTTTTGATCGGCTCAAGTTTACTAATCGGCATTATCACTTCAACTCCTCAGGCTCAGGCAGATAACCTTATTTACATCGGATTGATCGCTGGTTTCGTTTTAGCGACTGCTTCTCTGTTGAGCTTTTTTGGCCTCGCTATTCGTAAATCCATAACAGGGGCCAACTTAACCTCTTATCAACTCGCCAATGCAATTAGACAAGGTCTCGAGGTAGCAGTATTATTAGTAGTGCTTGCTTCCCTGTGGTTTTTGACTGGTTTAAGCTGGTGGGAAGTGATTCTTTTAGTTTTGGCAATGTTATTTGCCGAGCTAGCAATAATGTTTAAGCGTTCAAACTAATTCTAGGAGAAAATGAAAAAAGGCAGCCTTCATCCGACATCCCAATTTTTAAGACGAGCAATCCAGATTTTTAAAGACCTTGGTTTTGAAGTGGTTGACAGTCCAGAAATTACAACCGAAAAACACAATTTTGATGATGTCAGAATGCCAGCAAATCACCCCGCTCGAGATATGCAAGATACTTTTTGGCTTAAAGATGGCCGCTTGCCTCGAACTCATACCTCTGCTTTTCAAGTACCGAGCATGAAGGATCGCAAGCCTCCCGTCAGGCTGTTAATTCCTGGTAGGGTTTTTCGTAACGAAGCGACCGATTCAACTCACGAGGCTTTGTTTTATCAATTAGAAGGCTTTGTCATCGATGAACAGGTTTCACTGGCGCAGTTAAAATGGAGTTTGGCCAATTTCGCAACTAAATTATACGGAGCTGATACCGAAGTTAAATTCGTTCCCTCTTATTTTCCATTTGTTGAGCCAGGTCTGGAAATGCATGTAAAGGTTAACGGCCGCTGGTTAGAGATGCTTGGTGCAGGAATGATTCACCCAGAGGTGTTAGAAAAAATGAAGGTTGATCCTAAAAAATATCAGGGCTACGCTTTTGGCTTAGGGATCGACCGCCTGGTGATGCTGGCTCATGAAGTAGATGATATTCGTCGTTTTTATCGAGGAAACCTAAGATTCCTTTACCAGTTTGGAACAGGCCAATGAAGTTAATAATCAAAGATCTAGAAGAGTTTAGTGCGCCTTTGGCTAAGTTGACGGCTCAGGAATTGGCCGATATTTTGTTTAATCTTGGTTTCGAAACGGAAATTTTAGCTGGCAAGGAACCGATTCTTGATATATCTATAACGCCTAATCGGCCCGATGTTATGAGTGCCTTAGGTGTTGCTCGGGAACTAGAAGCTTGGCGCCAAAAAGATCTTAAGAGGGTTCAGGCAGTAGAATTTAAGACCACTGACCTGATTAATAAACTCCCTGTTAGTTCGGAGCTTAAGATTAACTTTAAAGATAAGGTTTGCTTGCAGTATCACGGGATTATTCTCGAAGACGTCGTTATTGGCGAAAGCCCAGCTTGGCTCCAGGATAAGATCAAATTATTAGGTCTGCGGCCAATTAACAACATCGTTGATTTAACTAACTACTTAATGGAACTGTATGGCCAACCTCTCCACGCTTTTGATTTGGATTCTATCCTAGGTGCCCAAATGACGATTAGGTCTGCGGAAAAAAACGAAACAGTAACTACTCTCGATGGCGTCGATTATAAATTAAAGGGTGGCGAGCCAGTAATTGCTGACCAGGAAGCTTTAATTGATTTAGCTGGTGTTATGGGCGGTGCCAATACGGCCGTTGATGCCAAGACAAAACGAGTTTTGCTTCAGGCGGCAATCTTTGATTCGGAAGCAATCCATAAGGCTAGTAAGGGTTTAAGTGTTCGAACAGATGCATCTGCTCGTTATGAGCGGGCGGTAAGTCCGGATCTAAGCTGGCCTGTTTTAGAGCAGGCAGCGCAGTTGCTAAAAAAGAAGGACTTTGGGCAAGCAAAAGCCGTTAGTCGGGTAGAAGCTCTAACTCAAGACGTCCAGGAATTAAAGGTTAAAGTTGATTTGGGCCGGGTCAACTCATTACTTGGGCTTAAAGTTAAAGAAGAGCAAGCAGTAAGAATTTGGGAGTTGCTTGGTTGTCAGATAGATGACAAACTTAGAATCTCTCCACCGACTTGGCGCATCGATTTAAATATTTGGCAGGATTTTGCCGAGGAAGTTGAACGGCTAATTGGATTAGATGACCAACTACCTGCTACACGCCTAGCCAGAACCGAGACTTCAGCCGGATTGTCAGAATACGAATGGGCCGAAGGAATTAAGGACCGGCTAATCGAACTCGGTCTTTCCGAAGTTTTTACTTACTCCTTCATTGGTGGGCAGGACTTGGCAGTTTTTAATCTTCCTAAACAGGGCGAGTTAGCTAATCCCCTTAATCCGAGCCGATCATTTTTGCGCCCGTCGTTATTGCCAGGATTAGCCCGGGTTGTAGCGGAAAATAGCTTTTTTGATCCGGTAACCGTTTTTGAAATCGGTCACGTTTTTCTTAAGGACAAGGAAGAAACGCGGTTAGCATTGGCCTTTGCCGGCGCAACCGATTCGCTTGACGCTTGGGTAGCCCGCTTGGCCGACGCCTTTGGAATCGACTCGGCCGTTTTTAAGAAAAACATTACGACTCATCAACTTACCCAGCCTCAACATCAGTTTTACAAGATCCGCCGTAAAAACGTATTTATGATTGAGTTTCCCCTGTTGGTTTTAAAGAGTGCTCGTCGCATACCTAAAAAGTATTTTATACCGAGCCAAACCATCCCTTTTCGACCCTTATCCAAGTATCCTCCTGTTTCACGCGATATTGCGATTTTAGTTGACCGCGGCGTTAACTCTAACGAAGTAATTGACGTAATTACCGAATTTCATGACGCGGTTGAATTTGTTTCGATGTTTGATGAGTATGTTTCGGATAGCCTAGGTGAAAATAAAAAGAGTCTCGCTTTTCATATTCTCTATTCCAGTCTTGATAAGACTTTAATAGACGAAGAGGTTGATACAATTCATGCCGAAATTGGCCACGAATTAGAAAAAAGCTTTAATGCAAGGATAAGATAATGAATAGAATTACCACCAATAAAGTTGCCCAATTAGTCGATCAGGAAATAGAAATCAACGGCTGGATTCATACCCGCCGTGATCATGGCAAAATTACTTTTTTTGATTTGCGCGATCGTTGGGGATTGCTCCAGGTTGTTGCTAGCGATGATACTCAAGGACGAGTAAAGGATTTGCGACCGGAGTGGGTAGTAAAAATTAAGGGCAAGATCGTCGCTCGTCCCGAAAAGTTGATCAATCATAATATTCCGAGCGGAACTGTCGAGTTGCAGGCAATAGAAGTTGAGGTTTTAAACGAAGCCAAGACTCCGCCATTTGAAATCGATAAGGACACAAGCGGAGTTGAAGAAGAAGTCAGACTTAAATACCGATACTTAGACCTTCGATCTGAGCGACTGACTAGAAATATTACTTTACGGAGTCAATTTGTGCAAAAAGCTAGGCAGTTTTTGTTCGAGCGTAACTTTTCTGAGATTGAAACTCCTTTATTGACTAAATCTACCGCAGAAGGGTCCAGGGATTTCGTTGTTCCTTCTCGACTTCAGCCTGGAAAGTTCTATGCCCTACCTCAAAGTCCTCAGCAATATAAACAGCTTTTAATGGTGGCGGGGTTAGATCGTTATTTTCAGATTGCCCGAGCCGTACGAGATGAAGACTTGAGAGCTGATCGGGGTTTTGAACATACTCAAATCGATATCGAGATGAGCTTTGTTAAGCAAGAGGATATTCTGGCTTTAATCGAAGCGATGATGATTTCTGTAGTTGAGAGTATGGGCTATACCATTAAAGAAAAGCCATTTCCAAGATTTACGTATGCTCAAGCAATGGAAAAATTTGGTGATGATAAATTTGATCTGAGAAGCGAAGAAGATAAAAAGAATGGCGTTTTAGCTTATGCCTGGGTAATTGATTTTCCTTTCTTCGAAAAAACTGACGATGGAGGGTGGACTTTTACGCATAATCCTTTTTCTCAGCCTCTACCGGCATTCCTTGATGATTTGAAGGCTGGCCGAAATGTAGAAAACATTCTTACTAGTCAGTATGATCTTATTTGCAATGGCTACGAAGCAGGCGGTGGCAGCATTCGGGCACATGATCCAGAAGTGCTAAAGTCCACTTACAAGGTTATGGGATACAATGAGCAGGAAATTGAAGATTCAGTTGGCCACATGCTCGAGGCTTTTTCTTATGGAGCGCCACCTCACGGCGGAATAGCCTTGGGAGTTGAACGAAACGTTATGAACCTAACAGGAGAGTCGTATTTGCGTGAAGTCCAGGCTTTCCCCATGACTTCAAGTGGCCGAACAGCGATTATGGACGCTCCAGGAGAACTTTCTACCAAGCTCCTTAAAGAGCTAGGTATTAATACTAATAAAAAAGGTAAATAAGAGGGTGGAGGGGTGAGAAATAAAATAATTTTTAGTCTTACGATTATTGCCCTGGGTATCATGGTGGTCAGCTTAGGATTGTTGCCTGGTAACCGAGGCGAAGAGCAAGTCGGTCAGGTATTGGGCGCTCGATCCGAAGCAAGTGAACTGGAAATGAACTTACCTAGTCTCGGAGACTTGGTAAGTCCTCCTGTCAAGACTAATGATTACGAGCCGCCGATTTCAGTAAAGGCTGCTATTTTGGTTGATGCCAAGTCCGCTTATCCGCTTTACCAAGAGAATGAGCTTGAGCAGGTTCCTATTGCCTCAACAACTAAAATAATGACGGCCGTTATTGCGCTCGAAAACTATAATGTTGAAGATGAAATAACTGTCTCGTCAGACGCGACCAGTACAATCGGCTCTTCGATTAACCTGAGAGCTGATGAGGTAATTACTGTTGACTCTCTTCTTAAGGGACTTTTGATTCAGTCTGGAAACGATGCTGCCGTTACTTTGGCGGAGAAAATGGGCTTTGATCGTTTTGTTAGCGCTATGAATAGTAAGGCGGTTGAGCTAGGGATGGTTAATACCGCTTATCAGGATCCAGCGGGACTGAATGACGAGGGTTATTCAACTGCTAAAGATTTATCAATCTTGGCGAGCTACGCTCTGAGGAATACAAAGATCAAAGACATTGTTTCTACTGAGGAGATGACTGTTTTTTCAACTGATGGTCAGATTTCTCACGAACTTAAGAATTCTAACCGACTTATTCGTAAGGATAACCCTCTATATTTAGAAGGGGCGTTTGGCTTAAAGACCGGTTATACGCCCGAGGCTGGTCATTGTCTAGTTTCTTCGGCAGTTAGAGACGATCATCAGCTAATTAGCGTTGTTCTTAATACAAGCGAAAACACAGTGGAGGCCAGCGCTAAGGAGAGTCGCAAGCTCTTAAGTTGGGGATTCGAAACTTATAAATGGTGATTTGCGTTGGCATGTTTGACACGTTCGTAAGGTAGCGATAAGTTGTGATATAATCAATTAAAGTTATGACTGTCATAGATCAACTTTTAGTATTGTTGGACGATCAAAAAACGCGCACCCTAGACGAGTGCGCGTTTAGCATTCCAGGAAGAACCAAACAAACCCTTTCCTCAACTTTAGGTAGGCTGACAGCTAAAGGTTGGGTAAAAACGGAGCGAGATCGGCTACGAAAAATCAATATTTACTCTATTACGGAAGAGGGGCAGGAGCGAGTAACTAATACCTTGCGCCATTTGCGTCTAGTTGAGGAGGATTGGAATGGACACTGGCTTTTCGTTTTGTTTAACATCCCAGAGAAGAGCCGCAAATACCGAGATATATTACGCAATCGCCTAATGGGGATTGGTTTTGGACGGGCTCAAAACTCCGTTTGGGTTGCAGCCCGTGATATTAGATTTGAGTTTGAAGACCTGCTCGAAAATGAAAAAATAGGAAAATGCACGACCGTGTTATATCCAAAATTATCTGCTCAGGAATCTAAAGAACTAGCTAATACATTTGAGTGGAGTTGGGATAAGCTAGATGAGCAGTACCAGGCATTTCAGGATTTGGCTGGCAAGTTTTTAGCTAGTAAGGAAAAAGATGAGCTTGGAGCAAAAACTTTAGTATATTTATATGCAAAATTGCTTTCTCAGGATCCAAAGTTTCATCCGGAATTTGAACCCAAGAATTACTCTAGAACCAAGGCTCACGAGCAGTATTTAAAGGTCAGGCCTTATTGCTACTCAGATTAGGCCCTAGAAAGAATTTACTTATTTAGTTTAATAAGAATGTTTGGCCAATCGGAAAGCGCATTGGCTGCTGCTGATTGTTCGGCTTTTTGTTTCGATTTTCCTTGGCCCTCGGCAACGGCTTGTTCGCCCAAGAATACCTCGACAGTAAAAACTCGATCGTGATCTGGTCCAGTTGAGCTTGTGAGTTCGTATCTAGGAGTGACGCTTAAAGCGCTCTGACTCTTTTCCTGGAGATCGCTTTTAGAATCGATATGAAGATTATGGGCTAAAATTTCTTCTAAGTGGATCAATATGTGATCGCTGATAAATTTAGTGGCCATTTCGTAGCCTTGATCCAAATAAATTGCTCCAACCAGAGCCTCGAAGGTGTTGGCCAGAATTAATGATCTGGCCTTGCCCTTGCCTTTTTGTTCACCCTTACTTAGAAGTAGATAAGCCTCAAGACCAAGGTCTTTAGCTACCTTGGCTAGCATTTCTCCTTTTACTAATGCGCTTCGCCAGTTGGTTAGTTCGCCCTCCGGATTATCGTAGTTCTTATATAAAAATTCGGTGCTGACGAGTTCTAGGACAGCATCACCAAGAAACTCTAGTCTTTCGTTGTGATCGGTTTTAAGGCTTCGATGCTCATTTAGATAGGAGCGGTGAATAAAAACTTGCTCAAAAAGTTCTGGTGAACTGAACTTGCCAAGGCCTAGTTTTTGGCTAAATTCTAAATATTTTTTCGATTCAATCATTTTTTTTGTTCGTCGTCTTTGTCTTCTGTAATTTCTGTCAATTCGTCCTCAGTGTCTTGCAGGTCTGCAAATTGAGGCTCTTCTCTAAATACTGAGCCTAAAACCCCATTAATAAATTTAGCTGAGTTGTCAGAGCCAAAAGTTTTGGCTAACTCGACGGCTTCATTGATAATAACTTTGGGCGGGGCGTCATCAGTAAACATGAGTTCGTAAACTGCGGCTCTTAGTAAGGTCTTGTCAATAACGGCAATTTGTTCGAGAGGCCACTCTGGCGCATATTTCGTTATTAGTTGGTCCAGTACAGCTTTTTTTTCGGCTACGCCTGATGTAATTTGATTAACAAAATCTACATCAACTTCATTGGCGAAGGTGTCGATGCCGCGCTGTACGATCTCATCCAAGTCATCTTGATCACGAAAATCCCACTCGTACAGAGCTTGGATCGCAATCGTTCTCGAGAGATGTCGATTTGCCATAACTTTAAAATACCGTCAATTAGATTTGCCGCCAAGGCTTAAAGTGTCTTACCTTTGTAGTTGCCACAGTGGGGACATACCTGGTGAGGAAGAATCTGGGCTGCACACTTTTCACAATTTACCAGGCCAATCGGATTAGTGTTTTTGTTATGACGTGCTCGTCTTGAGCGGGTTTTTGAACGTTTTTTCTTTGGTTCTGCCATGTTATTCCTAGAGGTAATTTCTATACAAGAGTCATTCTACACTATACTGGATTATTTTTCTAGGTAGGATGCGGCTTTGCACGATTAGCAAACAGACCTACATAGCTGATGCCATTTACTATATACTAGTCCTGGAGGAGCTAATGGATTTAAATAAATTTACAGTTAAAACCCAAGAGGCCTTGTTTCAGGCGCAGAATATTGCTTTAGAAAAATCCCAGCAACAAGTTGATGTAGCTCACGTTATGCTGGCATTGATCGATCAATCGGACGGGATTGCCAAGCCGCTGCTGCAGAAACTTAAGGTAAGTGAGCAACTGTTAAGATCACGCATTAACCAATTGTTAGAACTTATGCCGCGCACCAGCTCTTCGAGCGGTCAGTTTGGGCAGGTTTATATTGCAGAATCTTTAAGAAGGGTCTTAGTTCAGGCAGAGAAAGAAGCCAAGAGCCTTGGAGACGAATTTATTAGTACTGAACACCTATTGTTGGGAATTCTCGAAATTAATACCCCCGTTAAACAAGTTTTGAATGCACTTGGTATCCATCGAGAAGAAACCTTAAAGGCACTTAGCGAAGTCCGCGGAAGTCAGCGAGTTACCGACCCTAATCCGGAGAGTAAATATCAAATTCTCGAAAAATTTACGATTGATTTAACTAAGCAGGCCGAAAAGGGTGATTTAGATCCAGTTATTGGCCGAGATGAGGAAATTAGGCGAGTAATGCAAGTTTTATCACGTCGAACTAAAAACAATCCGGTCTTAATCGGAGAGCCAGGCGTTGGTAAAACCGCCGTTGTGGAAGGGTTAGCTCAGCGAATTGTAGCCGGCGACGTACCAGAGTCGATCGCTAACAAAAAACTTCTAAGCCTTGATCTGGGGTCAATTATTGCAGGGACTAAATTTAGGGGAGAATTCGAAGATCGGCTCAAGGCCCTACTTAAAGAAATCGATCAATCGGATGGCGAAATAATTTTATTTATTGATGAGCTTCACACGATTGTCGGGGCCGGAGCTACTGACGGAGCGATGGATGCAGCTAATCTCTTAAAACCGCCTTTGGCTCGAGGACGATTGCGGACAATTGGTGCTACGACCTTAAAAGAATATCAGCAACATATTGAAAAGGATGCAGCTCTGGAGCGGCGTTTTCAGCCTGTAATGGTTGCCGAACCGTCAGTCGAGGACACAATCGCGATTTTGCGAGGTGTCAAAGAAAAATATGAGGTCCATCATGGAGTCAAAATTACTGACAGCGCTCTGATTGCTGCAGCTAATTTTTCCGATCGTTATATTTCGGATAGATTTCTCCCTGATAAAGCCGTTGATCTAATTGATGAGGCAACCTCAGCCCTTAGGATGCAAATTGATTCGATGCCGGAGGAACTAGATAGTCTCAAGCGAAAAATTACTCAACTGGAGATTGAGCGAGAGGCCCTAAAAAAGGACGATTCGGAAACCAGTAAAGAGCGGCTCAAAGAGCTTCAACAAGAGTTGTCTAATTTGCGCGAGCAAAC
>JAGQLE010000008.1 GCA_020429585.1 Candidatus Berkelbacteria bacterium | reverse complement strand
TTGTGATAATGACGGCCTTTGTGATGATGCTCTGGTCACCATTGGTATACTCCCTCCCGAACCAGTTCCTCCGGTCGCCGAAGATGATAGTGGCACAACCGATCAAAATACCCCCATTACAGTTGACGTCCTAGCCAATGACTCCGATCCTGATGGCTTTTTAGTACCTGGCACAGTCAGCATCACTGTCAATCCAACCAATGGCACCATTACTGGTATTAATTCTAGTACTGGAGAAATTGAATACACCCCGAATACCGATTTTACTGGTATCGATACTTTTGAGTATCAGGTTTGCGATAACGATGGTCTTTGTGACACAGCTTTAGTTACGATCAATATTCAACCGGGGGTCACCATTATCGCCCACAAAATCGTTTGTACCGACGAAGCAGATCTGCCTAACTGGGGCGACCATGGACCCGACATTACTTTAAGTACTGCTCCTGACTTCGTAGCCAGTCACGACAACTGTCAATTAACTAGCGACTGGAATTTTCAGTGGGGTCAGGAAGGCGTAACTAACCCAGGCGATAACACCGGAGAAGCGGGTAGTCCCTGGCACACCTTTGGCCCAACCAACCTGGCCGGAGTAACTCAAGTCAACATCCCCGCTAGTCAAGTTGGTGCCCGGGTCTGGATTAGAGAAGTCTGGCAGGATGGGTATATTGAGTTTACCGGCGTTGGGACAACTCAAGACGTAAGTGCTGAAATGTATTGCCACCAAGACGTCCTAAACTATGACAACTTCGATTTTATTAATAACCTCGAACTTGGCGAAACTTACTACTGCGTCGCCTTCAACGTTGGCGAAGTTGAACTACTGCCACCTGTTGCTAATGATGACTCCGCTACTACTCCTTACGAAACACCGGTTGATATTGATATTCTCGCCAATGATTTTGATCCCGATGGAACTTTAGTACCAAGTACCGTAGCGATTTTAACCAATCCGACTAATGGCACCATTACCGGAGTCAATCCAACAACTGGCGTCGTTTCCTACCAACCCAATAGCGGCTATAGCGGCATCGACACCTTTACCTATGAGGTTTGTGATAATGACGGCCTTTGTGATGATGCCCTGGTCACCATTGTTATTGAGCCACGAGAACTAATTCCGCCAATTGCCGAAGATGACGCTGAGACAACTGACCAAGAAATACCAGTTGATATCGATGTTTTAGCTAACGACTCGGATCCCGATGGCACACTCGTCCCGGGAACAGTTCATATTACTAGCAACCCCGCCAATGGCACGATTACTAATATTAATGCCTTAAATGGTGTGATTACTTACCAACCCAACCCAGGTTTTGCCGGCATCGACACTTTTGAATATGAAGTTTGTGATAATGACGGCCTTTGTGACACTGCTATCGTTACCATAACTGTTCAGGAAGGTATAACTATTAATGCCTATAAGATTGTCTGCGACAACGAAGGCGATCTACCAAACTGGGGAGCCGGTGGTCCTAACATTACCGCCTCAACAGCTGCCGATTTTGTGGCCGCTCATCAAGATTGTGGCTTTGCGACCGACTGGAGCTTTCAATGGGGACCGGAAGGTTCGAGCAACCCGGGAGACAATACTGGTGAGGCCGGCAGTCTCAATACATTCGGACCGACTAACGTATTTGGTCTAGCACAGGTTAGCCTGGCTGCCAGCGAAGTCACTAATCGCATTTGGCTTCGTGAAGTCTGGCAAGATGGGTTTATTGAGTTTACCGGCGTTGGGACAACTCAAGACGTAAGTGCTGAAATGTATTGCCACGATGATGTTGTAAATTACGACAACTGGGACTTTATTAACAATGTCCAACTTGGACAAGCCTACTACTGCGTTGCCTTTAATGTGGGCGAAGTACCCCTGGAGCCACCAGTTGCAATCGATGATTCAGCAACTACCAACGAAAATACACCTGTCGATATTGATATCCTCGTCAATGATTTCGACGTCGACGGCGTATTAGTTCCTCCTCCAACTATAACTACCAATCCGCTCAACGGAACTATTACTAATATCAATGGTACGACTGGCGTCATCACCTATACGCCCAATTCTGGATTTTCCGGGGTCGATCAGTTCGAATACGAGATTTGTGATAATGACGGCCTCTGCGATACTGCTTTAGTCACGGTTACGATTGAACCGGTGATTGTCTTACTGCCACCGACTGCTAACAATGACAGTGCGACAACCGATCTCAACACCCCTGTTACTATCGATGTTTTAGTCAATGATTCCGACCCAGATGGTGTCTTAGTTCCATCCACAGTTCAGATCGTTTCCTTCCCCAGCAATGGCAATATCGACAGCATTAATCCTACCACCGGTGAAATTACCTATACGCCTGATCTTGGATTTAGCGGCCTAGATGTCTTCGAGTACCTTGTCTGTGACAATAATGGTCTATGCGATACGGCCTTCGTATTCGTTGATGTCTTGCCACCTGAGCCAATCCCGCCAGTCGCCAATGACGACGCAGCAGTCACTGACCAGGATACGCCAGTTGATATCAGCGCTTTGGATAATGACTCTGACTCCGATGGATTCCTTGTCCCAAGTACCGTCGAAATTATCACCCCGCCGACTAACGGCACGATTACCAATATCAACTCCACCACTGGAGTAATCACCTATACTCCAAACTCAGGATATTCCGGCTTGGATACCTTCGTTTATCGAGTTTGTGATAATGACGGCCTCTGCGATACGGCAACAGTAACAATTGCCATTAATGAACTGGCTCCACCAGTCGCCAATGACGACAACTCTACTACCCTAATTAACACACCAGTCGTTATCCCGATTCCAGACAATGACTTTGACGTCGACGGCACCCTGGATCTTTCCACTATTACCGTTATCAC
The DNA here is from genome assembly GCA_020429585.1 of Candidatus Berkelbacteria bacterium. GTDB lineage: Bacteria > Patescibacteriota > UBA1384 > JACPKC01 > JACPKC01 > JAGQLE01. The sequence goes on along the minus strand of JAGQLE010000008.1, from coordinate 24,843 downwards.
CCCACCGACCAATGGCACAATTACCAATATTAACCTACTAAATGGCGATGTCAGCTACACTCCTAACACGGGCTTCGTCGGTACCGATACTTTTGTTTATGAAATCTGTGATAATGACGGCCTCTGCGATACGGCAACAGTAACAATTACCATCACGACTCCACCAACCGTAACGCCTAATCCCCCGCTTGTTGTTCCTCCGGCTGCCCCGGCAGCAGCCGTGGTCGTTGCAAATCCTGTTATTCCTACTCCTGCCCCGGCAGCTCCCGGTCAACTGATTTTCGGTGCTAACGAATTTGTTTTAGCGGCGCAGGCCCAACCACTCGCCCGCAATGGCATAATCCAAGCTTCGATCAACCAACCCCAAACTTTCTACCTAGAAGCAATTGGCGCAACCTCAGCCAACTTAGTTAATGTGACGACCAATGAGGTAATCCCAATGACCTTCGATCCTGATCTCAAGCTCTGGACAACCAGCTTTCTCTTAGACCAAACAGGCACTTTTGAATTCGAAGGACAAATTGCCAATGTGGGCGGATCATACACCAGGCAAATCAACAGTGTCGTCGTGTCAGATTTATCAAGCGTTACCGACCAACAAACGAATCAACCAGTAACATCCTTGGTCACTATCTATGAGCAAGACCCGGACACAGGCAATTTTGAGGTCTGGAACGGCGAAGCTTTTGCCCAACAGAATCCATTCCAAACTGACGGTCAGTATTCTCTAATCCTACCTCGAGGCGAATTTTACTTAAGGGTCGATGCTCCGGGCTACAATTCAGTCACTTCTCTAATTACTGAGATTAACGACCAATCAATTGTTTCGGCCGACACCCAGCTTATTCCAACAGGAAACATTTTCGCTCAGTTTGCCTCATTATTCAGTACCACTGACCAATCGAGTAACTTCAGCCTCAACCCAACTCCCCTGCCAAACTTTGACCTACTGCCACCGGGAGAGGTTGTTCCAGACGTACTAGTTAAAACAAATACCAGGGCAGAATTTAACCTGTTCGATGATCTAGATCCAACTAAACCAGCGATCTTAATGGTTTACAGCAAGTGGAATACTTTGGCTCAAGAGCAAGTAGATATTTTCCAAAGCTTAGCTAGCCAATTGGGCGATAACATCGAGTTCGTCCCTCTGACAACGATGGAGCCAGACAATCTCAACCTAGTCTACCTGCTACGAGGTCAATACGGCTTAGAGATGTACAAGCCAAACAGCCAATTCTTCGACGATTACTTTATCACTAGCTTGCCCGAATTCTTCTTCCTCAACGAAAACCGCGAACTTGTTGACAGAATTGTCGGACCGCAATCCGAATCAAGCCTAGAGACCCAAATCAATAACATCTTCAGCCAATAGAGCCCCGTGTTATTATTAATCAAGCTATAGCTATCGATTAATGCCAGACAGATTAAGATTTATTAAGCTTACTAACCGCTCTCGCTTGGCCGACCGATACTTAACCGTTCAGGCCAAACAAGCACCGGAATCAAGTCTCGACCAGGGTACTATTTTTGCCCTAGTTGAGATCGAAGGTGCCAATTCTAGTAATTATAAGATCGGCCAGACGGTCATTAATACTCTGGCACGAGCTTATTTTAGAGGCGAGGCAAATAAACCCGCAGAAAATTTCGAACTGGCGCTAAAGCAGGTTAACGAAACGCTTAGGCTAGCAGTTCAGGCCGGAGAAACAGATTGGATCGAGAACCTAAATGCCGCCCTGATCTTAATTGTTAAAAGCCAGCTTCATCTTACCGGGGTGGGTAAAAATTATGGCTGGTTGATCAGAAATAAAAAGAGTTCCGAAATTTTCGAAAAATCCTGGCCCAAGGCAAGTAGCAATAAAACTTTTTCTTCTATTTTAACTGGTCAAGTTGAGCCTAATGACCGGCTTGTTTTTGTTAGCTCAGGATTATTCGACATTACAACCAAATCTGAGTTTAGAAAATTCATCCTTGAACAGCCTTCAACTGCCAGTCTGGCTAATAACTTTTCGGAGCTAGTTAAGCTCAAAAACGGACAATGGGTTAATGGCTTGATTCTTGATTTGGAAAGCGAAGAAAGTCTTTCTAATCGCCCAATCGAAAACTTGCCCGAAACGCTGTTTTTGGACGCGTCCGGTTCGGCGAAGTTTGGGATTATGACAACCAGAATTTGGCGCGGCACCCAAAAGGCCATGGGCAATTTTGGGATCCAGGCCAAAAAACTTGGTTCAGAAACCCAAACCAAAATTAAAGACGACCTCTTACCGTCAGGCAAAAAAAGTTTAACCCAAACCAAAACCTGGTCAGAGAAACAACTCAGCTCTTTTAAAACATCAACTTTGCCTAAAATAAAAGAACGGTCCCACAGTTTACTAGATAAACTTAAGTTTCTAACTAAAAAACATACTCCAGCGGAATCACCGGCACCGCAAACAGCAGAGCCTGAACCAAAATTAAATGACCAAACTGCAACCCAACTCCCTGAGCAAGGTCTGATTGGCCAAGCAGTCTATGCAATTAAGGATTACGCTCGCGAACCAGCTTCCAAAGAAACCAAGATCAAGGAGTACAAAGCAGTCAAACCGACTAAATTCGACTTAAATAAAATCTCCATGTACCTAAACCGCTATCGCTGGCGGCCCTGGGCTTTTGCCGGACTAGCTATTATTTTGATTGTATTCTTTGGCAATAGCCTACGAATGATTAGCAATCAACGCAGCTCCGAGGCCGACTTAGCCGCTAAAAACGCCGAGCTCACGCGTCTCGAGGATCTACTCGAAGAGGCAAAATTGGCTAGAATATTCAATCAACCAGACAAAGCCGCCAACACCTTAAACGAAATTATTACCTCTCTAGCTAGCCTAGAAAGCCCCGAGGTTGCCGAACAGGTTGCCGATATCCGTCAGCTTGCCCAAGCCGAACTAGACACTCTAACCAACACCACGCGCCTAACCGATATCACCGAAGTTGGGACGCTGACAGGTGCAACTTATTTAGCCGGCTTAGCCGACCGCATCTTTGTTGCGAGCAGCAACAGCTTAGCTAGATTAGAAAACAATCAACTTTCTGATCCCCAATCCACTACGGATCAAATCACAGACTTAAGTTTTTTTGATGATTCACCCGCCACCGGCCTACTACTAACCAACAAGCCACAACTTCTAAAAATCAATGACAATCCAGAAGAAATCGAAGTCGAAACCCAAGTCGGCAAAGCCAACGCAACTTTCTTTAACTCCATCTATACCCTGGCGCCGGAAGCTAATCAGATTTGGAAATATGCAGCGGCTGGCGACGGCTTTGGCAATCCTAGCCCTTACATTGTCGATGGCAGCGAGATCCCCAAAGCCATCGACTTAGCGGTAGATGGCGATATCTTTGTCTTAAATAGCAATGGCACGATCTTTAAATTTACTAGCGGCCGTCGACAAAACTTTGCCCTTACCGACATCCCTGAGCCTAAAGACACTATCCTCAATCCAAAGAGCATCGAGAGCAACAAGGATGATTCCTTTATCTATATCTTAGACGACAACCGAATTATTAAATTTGATAAAAGCGGCAAGTTTGTCGCCCAATACATTGTCGACAATATCGGCGAAATCGATTCCTTTACCATCGACGAAGCTCAAGGTCTAATCTTTATCTTAAGCGGCGAAAAGATTTACCGCTCTCCTCTAAACTAAGAACCTTTGCTATCCTGCCCTCATGCTACTTAACAAGTTAATCATCATTAGAGGACCATCGTCCTCAGGAAAAACTACAACCGCCAGAAAACTAAGAGAGAGCTGCAAAGGTAAGGTTGCGCTCATAGAGCAAGACTACATCAGACGAACCTTACTCAAAGAAAAAGATCGTCCCGGTGCCCCAAATATCGAGCTAATCGGAACTCAGGGATAAAGAGATCAACGGTGCGTAGACCAATAGCAACCCGCTTTCAAGCGGGTTTTTTATGATCTACATCCGCTCCGAAACTTCGATTCCAAGTAGATCTAAACCGTTTTTAAGAACATTAGCAAAGGCTTTAACAATTAATAGTCGCTCCGGCCGATCGGCCTCAGCTTTTAGAACCGGGTACTTTTCGTAAAACGCATGGAACTCACCGGCAATACCAAAAAGATACTGAGCCAAAAGATGAGGCGAATTTTTTTCGAGGGCCGAACCAATAACAAGTGGCAACTTCGCCAACATTTTTATTTGGTCCCGGTATGGTTTTAAATTAAGGTCGGATCCTGGCTCAAAATCCGCAGCCTTACTCAAGATACTTTCGGCACGCGTATAGGAATACTGAAGATATGGAGCCGCCTGGCCATTGAGTGCCAGCATCTTTTCCCAATTAAAGACGATGTCATGAAGCCGATTGTTGGCTAGATCATAGAACTTAAGAGCGCCAACTCCAACTTTTTGAGCTATTTTGCCTATTTGGCCATCGGAGAATTCCGGATTTTTATCTTTAACGATTTTACCTGCCTTCTCTATCACCTCTTCGATGACATCCTCCAAAAACACCACCCTGCCTTGGCGCGTACTCATCTTTCCCTCGGGCAACGATATTAAACCAAACTTTGCATGGATTAATTCTGTATTGGGCGCTAGCCCCAACTGTCCGGCAACACTAAATAACTGCTGAAAATGCAATGACTGCTCGTTGGCCACTACGTAGATAATCTTTTCCGGATTATATTTTCCGACGCGCTCCTTGATAGCTGCTAAGTCTCTACTTGCATAAAGTGTCGCGCCATCCTTCTTTTTTAAAAGCAAAGGCGTTCCAAGTTCAGGCAGATCGACTATTAACGCTCCCTCGCTCTCAGTAGATATACCCCTTGCCTTTGCTAACTCAATGATTGATTCGGCCTGAGCTAAGTGATTACTTTCACCGTCCATCAACTCAAAATCAAGAATTCCCAGCGAAGTATAAATCCTTGATAGTTCTTTTTTAGAAATATCTACTAGATGCTGCCAGAGGATTTTAACTTCTTGATCGCCCGAGTCGAGTCGAGCAAAAAGACGTCGAGCTTCATCTTCTAAGCTTTGATTGCGCTCTGCCTGACTATGAAAATCAACATATAGCTCTAGAAGCTCGTCTAAAGTTATAGCCCGAGGCTCAAAATCACCGAATTTATCTTTATAGGCAACCAGCAACTTGCCAAATTGTGTCCCCCAATCACCCAAAAAATTAATACCGACAACCCGATAGCCCTGACTCAGATACAAACGCTTAAGAGCATCGCCGATCACCGTACTTCTCAGGTGACCAACCGACATCGGCTTAGCGATATTAGGAGAAGAATAATCAATTACAATAGTTTTACTTCGACCAATTTCGGTTTGACCAAAATCGCTTTGGCCCGCCTCGAACAGAGCCTTGTTGTACAGCTCCTCCGTAAGTCGAACATTTACGAATCCTCCGGCGACCTCAAATTCTACGTTCTTTACTCCCGACAATAAGTTGGAAATTTTGTGAGCTGCCTCGTCAAGCCCAATACCCTCCTCTTTAGCTAATCTAAAGACTGGAATAGCTAAGATCGCTTCTTGGTTTTTCGGAAGTTCAAAATTAACTACCAAGCCCTTGGGCAAGAGTCGGTAAATCTCCTCAGTTAAACTGGTTAAAACTGATTCAGGCATCGATCTTAACAAACCGTCTTTTACCGACCTGGATCACCATATCCTTAACGGGCGTCACAACGCCAAACTGATCTTCGATCACTAAATTGTCGACTTTAACTCCACCCTGAACAATTAAGCGGGCCGCTTCGGATTTGGAGCTGGCCAAATCCAAATCAACAATCAGATCGACAATTTTTTGGTTTTCTAGGCTAGTTGGCCTTTTGATTGGTATGTTAGCTGGCTTAACCCCATCTTTAAACTGGGCATCAAATTGGCGCTGGGCTGCTTCGGCTTGGCCAGCACCATGATAAAAAGCAACAACTTCAGCTGCCATTCTCGCCTTGGCTAACCGAGGGTTATTACTAATTAATTCTTTTATATCTGGCTGATCTGGGTCGATTCCTGCCGCCAACGCAAAATACTCAGGCAATAATTCATCACGCACCGACATTAGCTTCCCAAACATTTGGTCAGCGGTATCAGTTACTCCAATGTAGTTATTGTAACTTTTACTCATCTTTCGACCATCAGTGCCGCGTAAAATCTTGGTTGTTAAAACCAACTTATCTTTGCCAGTCATTTTTTTAACCAAATCCCGGCCAGCCAGCATATTAAAGGTTTGATCGGTCGCCCCTATTTCCAAATCAACATCGAGTTCGATCGAATCGTAAGCTTGCAAGACCGGGTAAATAAACTCACTCAAAGTAACGGGCTGACCCTTTGCCTGACGCTCCTGAAACATATCCCGTTCCCAAAGCTGGGCCGCTGTCACTTGCCGGGCAATCGGTAGAAATTTTATGAGAGCGCCGGCCCGGTCCGGATCAGCATACCACTCAGAATTTGATCTGACCTCAAGCGTTTTCATATCTAGTACTTTAGCTAATTGCTCAAGGTAGCTCTCTTTATTTTGATCAATTTCTTCTTGGGTTAAAACCGGCCGCTGTTTGTCGCGACCAGTCGGATCACCGACCATAGCGGTAAAATCACCAAAAAGAAAAATTACCTGATGACCTTCATCTTGAAAACGACGCAAAACCCGTAACGTTGAGGCATGGCCAATATGAACCGTTGGCCCGGTTAAGTCTACGCCAGTATAAACTCTGAGTTTTTTTTGCTGCTTAATCTGCTCTAGTGTTTCTAGGCCGGGATAAACGGAATCCAGGGCCAATTGCCAATGAGGTTTTGCCATGATCGCTTCTCCTATTTCTTGGTTCATTATATGGAGAATATGGTAAAATCACAACGAGCGAAAAAAATATTGACATTGACTCGCCTGACCGGTACGATACGACAATTTTGGGAGGGCGAGAAAGTCAGGCAAAATATGAGAGATATAATTAAAGCCCGTAAATGGCCACGCCGACAAGACCTAAAGGCTAAGAAAAATAGCTCAAATTCTAAAAGCTTTAGTCTGTTCGGCAAAAAAATAAAGGTAAAATATATTTGGAGATTTATTCAAATATCAGCTGCTGTAGTTGTTTTTGGTTCGGCAGGATTATTTGCCTGGTACTCCAAAGACTTACCTACACCAGGGAAGATCCGCCAGCGACAAGCAATCGAATCTACTAAAATCCTCGACCGCAACAATAATCTACTCTACGAAATCCATGGCGAAGAAAAAAGAACTGTCCTTAAAACCGAGGACATCCCAGAGATAATGAAACAAGCCACCCTAACTGCCGAAGATCGCAATTTCTATAATCATATCGGCATCGACTTTAAAGGGTTGGCTCGTTCCGTTCTTAAAAATGCCTTCGAAGGAAGCCGAGTTGGCGGTTCAACAATTACTCAGCAATTTGTTAAAAATGCCATTCTTACCAATCAAAAAACAATCGACCGAAAAATTAAAGAGTTGATATTGTCTCTTGAACTCGAAGCGATGTTCGACAAGGACGAAATACTAACCTTCTATCTTAATGAAATCCCCTATGGTTCCAACAATTACGGAGTCGAGTCTGCAGCTAAGGACTTTTTCGATAAAGATGCCATTGACCTTGAGCTTCACGAAGCTGCGCTCTTAGCAGCCCTTCCACAGCTTCCGACTTACTACTCTCCCTATGGCACCCATACTGATGATCTCAAGGAACGGCGGGATTGGATCCTTAACTCCATGGCCGAGCTAGGCTACATTACTCAACAAGAAGCGAACGAAGCCATTGCCCAAGACTTAGGCGTAACACCTCAGGACGAATCCTCGATTAAGGCCCCTCATTTTGTTTTTTACGTCAAAGAGCAGCTCGTAGAAATGTTTGACGAGCAAACTGTCGAAGAGGGTGGATTAATTGTCCACACCAGCCTCGACCCGGATCTCCAGGCCAAAGCGGAAGAGGCAGTTCGAAGCGGCATTGACCGAATAAAAAGCCGGGGTGGCAGCAATGCGGCCATTGCCTCGGTCAATCCTGACAACGGCGAAATTTTGGCTATGGTCGGTTCAGTTGATTATTTTGATTCGGAAAATGACGGCAACGTAAACGTTACCGTCTCAGAACGCCAGCCAGGCTCATCATTCAAGCCGATAGTTTACGCTGCTGGATTTAAGGAAGGTCATAATTATAATCCGGCTACCACTCTTTGGGATGTACCAACAACTTTTGATGGCAACTACAAACCTAAGAACTACGATGGCTCGTTCAGAGGACCAGTTTCAGTTCGCTATTCAATCACTCGCTCTCTCAATATTCCTGCAGTCAAAATGCTAGGTCTGGTTGGCTTGGAAGACGCGTTAGATACAGCCCACGAAATGGGAATTACCACCCTTAACGATCCTGAACGGTATGGCTTGTCGTTGGTATTAGGCGGCGGCGAAGTAAAACCGCTCGATATGGCAACGGCTTACGCTACTTTTGCTAACGGTGGCACTCACCGACCCGCAACAAGTATTACTAAAGTCGAAAACTCGGCTGGCAACGTTTTATTTGAGCACACCGAGGGTACAGATGAAAAAGATGTCTTGCCCCGCGAAATCGCCTACGAAATGACCAGTATACTTTCCGGCAATTCAACCAGGGAATCTAGCTTTAATGCTCTTTATTTCCCAACCCACCAGGTTGCGGCTAAGACTGGTACGACCAATGAATATCGGGACGCCTGGACAGTTGGCTATTCTCGCGGATTAGCAACGGCTGTCTGGGTCGGCAATAATGACAACTCACCAATGTCCAACGCCCCAGGCGCAACTGTTGCCGCACCGATTTTCCAAAATTACATGGAGAACGCTCTGGCTGGCATGGAAGTTAGAGAATTTGAAAAACCGGATACTATTAAAACAGTTACTGTCGATAAACTTTCTAATAAGCTGCCAACCGACTCATCACCTGAGACTGTCACTGATATTTTTGCTCCTTGGCAAATTCCTAATGAAAAAGATGATATTCATGTCAAAGTAAAGGTCAACAAAATTAATGGCAAACTAGCAACAGATCTAACGCCAAGCGAACTCATCGAAGAAAAAGTCTTTACTATTATTCACTCCGAAATGCCTGACAAGCCTAACTGGGAACAGCCAGTGATTGCTTGGGCGGAAAGTCACGAGATCGTCACTGGCGAACCACCAACCGAAGAAGACGACATGTACAACGAAGGCAATCTTCCCCAAGTTAAAATTACGAGCCCTAATAATGGCGAAACTGTCACTGGTAACTTTAAGTTTACTGCTACGGCTAGTGCTGAATTTGGTATAAGGCAAGTTGAATTTAAAGTTGATAATGCCCTGGTTAAAAACGACATTACCAAGCCTTACGAAGCAAGTGCTAAAGCATCAGACTTTTCACCAGGAGAACACACCCTAAAAGTCAACGTAATAGATAATAATGGTGCCTTGGTTTCTGCAGAACTTACGTTCAGCGTTGAAAGCGATAGCACTGCGCCAAGTCCGGTGACCGATGTTAGCGCCCAATCGCTCGACCAAGCCGTTAGACTGAGTTGGACCAACCCAAGCGATGAAGATCTCGAAAGAGTTAAGATCTATCTTTCGACTTCTCCTGGCAGTCTTGGTACGCTCTATCCGACTGAGCCATTAGTCAATCCTGACTCCAGCAGCAACTTTACAGTTACTGGCTTAACTAATAGTACGACTTACTACTTTACCCTGCGACCAGTCGACTCATCTGGCAACATCAAAAAAGACACTAGTCAGGTTAGTGCCACTCCTTCAAGCTAATGAATAAATTTATTATAATTTTTGCCTTAGCCTTTTTTCTAACTGCCAGTTGGCTGGTTTATAATTACGCAACCAAGGATGGTCACTCCTCATCGGCCGAAGGTATTTCTGAGGGTATTGATAGCTTATTAAGCGAAAGCACTCGCTTTTACCAGGAAGTCCAGACTAAAATCAGCGAACCTGAGCAACAGCCCGAATAATCTCAGCTAAGCCTGTTTTTAAATTCTTAGCTGAGACCGTATCAAAACCAAAACGCTCGGCTTCTTTTCTTCTTTTTTTATCAAATCTAACCGTCCTGATCTCTCCGCCTAAGCCAATTTCACCAAAAACAACTAAATTATCTTGAATCGCTGAATTCTGAATCGAAGAAACCACTGCGGCAGCAATTGCTAAATCAATGGCCGGCTCTTTAACCGTCATTCCACCGACCAAACTAACAAAGACATCGTACTCGGCGAGTTTTAAACCTAAGCGCTTCTCTAAAACCGCTAAAACAAGTTCCAGACGATTTGTTTCTATACCAATCGAACGACGCTTGGCATAGCCAAACTGGGTTTTAGTTGCTAAGGCTTGCACTTCGACTAAAAATGGTCGTACACCTTCGACAATACAACTAATAACCGATCCGGGCTGAGTCGTTCTCTCTTCCAGAAAAAGCTTGCTCGGGTTAGCAACTGTCTCTAATCCAGATTCGACCATCTCAAACACCCCGACTTCATCGGTTGGACCAAATCTGTTCTTAACTCCCCGCAATAGTCGCAGAGATCGGTAGCGGTCGCCCTCCAGATACAAAACTGTGTCGACTAAATGCTCCAAAGTCCGCGGCCCAGCCAAAGTTCCGTCCTTGGTAACGTGGCTGGAAATAATAAGGGTAATACCCTGTTGCTTGGCTAATTTAACCAAGCGCAAGGCCGACTCCCTAACCTGAACAATACTGCCAGGCGCCGAAGGAAAAGCTGGGTCATAGACTGTCTGAGCCGAATCGATAATTATCGCCTCGGCTTTTGGTTCGGCTAAAATCATTTCCGAAATATTTTCAACGTTCGAGACAGACGCCAGGCTAAGACCTGTCGACTTAATATTTAGGCGTCTTGCCCGTTCTGCTACTTGCTCAGCAGATTCCTCGCCAGAAAAATATTTAACACCGCCGCTAAAAGCGCAGGCGATCTGAAGCAGCAGGGTTGATTTACCAACCCCTGGTTCACCTGCTAGTAGAACTACGCTGCCACTCTGAAAACCGCCGCCTAAAACCCGATCAACTTCCGCCAAAGTCTTGATTCTCGACTTACCCAGACTTCCTTTTAACTCATTTAAGGACTTAAGAGTAGACGACTCAACCCAACTCGATCTTTTTGAACCTTGTTGCTTGGCAACTTTAAACTCTTTAACCGTATTCCAAGACTCACAAGCACTACACTTGCCAACCCATTGCGAGGTCTCATTACCGCACTCGGCGCAAACAAAAACCTTTTTATCGGCCACAAAAAATCTCTTCTATTTTTTGCCAATTCACCACCGACCACCAGGCATCAATGTAATCGACACGGCGGTTCTGATAATTAAGATAGTAGGCATGTTCCCAGACGTCCAAACCCAAAATTGGCAACTTGCCTTCCATTAACGGACTATCTTGATTAGCCGTTGATAAAATCTCAAGCTGCTCGCCGTTTTTTACCAGCCACGCCCAACCACTACCGAATCTTTTAGTTGCCGCCTCAATAAAATCAGTTTTCATTTTTTCGAAACCGCCTAGATCTTTGTTAATGGCAGATTTTAGCTCGCCATCGCTTAGATTGGATCCACCAGGTGTCATGATCTGCCAGAACAGACTATGATTAGCATGGCCCCCGCCATTATTAATTACAGCTTGGCGCACTTCTTCTGGAACCGAATCTATGCCGCTAAGAATCTCACTAATATCCTTTGCCAAAAGCTCCGGATAAGGAGCTAAGGCAGTGTTTAACTTCTCAACGTAGCCAGCATGGTGCTTGGTGTAATGGATCTCCATTGTTTCCGCATCAATAGCCGGCTCTAAGTCACTGTATTCATACTCTAATTTTGGCAATTCAAACATGTCCAACTCCTTAAATACATCTCGAACTTGTCGAGAGATCTCTTAGATCATAAATCACTAATCACTAATCATCAATTAAATAGACCCTAAATCAAAAAAAATCATTGTAATCTTTTTCAACTCAAGAATAACAAGAGACTGCACCCCAAATTACTACTCACTATTCACTAATCGGATATCGTCAATTTTAAGCTGAATTCGCTCGACGCCATTCCAGACATTAAATTCAGGGCAACCCAGAACTTTAACCGGGTCGCCAGCTTTCAACTGCTCAGCCAAATAACCGATCCCAAAACCAATTCCGTCGAGCTCCTGTTCAACAAATTGGACTTTTAAATGAGTATTATCTGCTCCAACAGTCTTAATAGCTCTAATCGTTAGTTCCTCTACTACCAAACTTGGCCTGGGATTACCGCAACCGAATGGAGCCATTTGTTCCAAATCCCTAATTAGCTGGGCTGTTACTTGCGATGATTTAATTACTGCGTCAATCTCAATCCGGGGAATTAACTGTTCCTCCGTTAGGCAATTTGCAGCAAAGTCAATAAAGCCGTTTTTAAACTCCTCAAAATTGCCAATCTCCAAACCCAAACCGGCAGCTTTTTGATGCCCCCCATAAGTTGTTAGTAAATTTTTAAGACTGGCAATTCCGGCCAATAAGTCAAAGCCATCAATACTCCGGCCAGAGCCTTTAAGCATACCTTCGCCTTCACCAAGTAAAATCGTTGGCCGATGAAACTTTTCCATTACTCTAGCAGCTGCTAACCCAATCAAACCACCTGGCCAGCCTTCACCTCTTAAAACGATCGCTGGTGCTTCAAATAAATTATCGGCCCTAACCTGGATCATCGCTTCGTCGACAATTTGCTTAAGTTGGTCCTGACGTTCCTGATTAAATAATTCCACTTGGGCGGCAATTTGCTGTGCCCTAGCTTCGTCGTCAGTTACTAATAGATCCAAGGCGATGTTAGCGCTATCGACCCTACCTGGTGCATTAACCCTGGGACCAATCTGAAAACCTAGCGTCTGCTCACTAATCAATTCGGGTGTAAGGCCGGCAGTTTTATAAATCGATTTTAAGCCTGGATTTCTCGTTTGAGCCAAAACTTTTAAGCCAAAGTAAACCATCATCCGATTCTCATCATTGAGCGGAACAATATCACAAACCGTACTAATTGCCGGTAACTCTAAGAGCCATTTAAGCTGAGCCCTGCTGGGCTTATTGGTTTTTTGACTAATCGCTTGGGCTAGCTTCCAGGCAACTCCGCCTCCGGCTAAAAACTTAAAGGGATAATCAGAATCAGGTAAAGCCGGATGGACAATTGCCAAGGCATCTGTCGGTAACCGCTCCAGGTCAACATGATGGTGATCAGTAATAACCAAATCTAAGCCGAGTTTTTTAGCGTAACTCGCCTGATCCTTATTAGTAATTCCTAAGTCGACGGTGATTACCAAGCAAACACCATTTTCTTTTAACTTATCAAGCGCCAAATTATTAAGACCATAACCCTCCTTTTCCCGATCAGGAATATAAGCCTCAACTAAAGCGCCGTTTTCTCTCAACACTCTTACTAGCAAGGCGGTCCCGGGTATTCCATCGGCATCGTAATCACCATATACAACAATTTTTTCTTGGTCTGTAATCGATTTAAGTATTCTTGCGACTACCTGCTCCATATTCGGCATCAAATAAGGGTCGTGACTGTCCCGCTCATAATCGGGATTAAAAAAACAATCCCGGTCTGTAATGCCGCGATTTTTTAGCAATTGATTAATTAGGTCAGCTTCGGTCCGAGGAACAATCTGCCAAACTTTGGCTAACCCCGTTTTTGCCTGAGCCATTACTTGATGCTAGCATGGCCACCCCTAAACTAGTTGTGGATTATAAATTCTTTAAATACTCAACTAACCACTTTTGATATCCGTCTTTATTGGGGTGAAAGGCATCATTTGCATATAAGTCCCTGTCGCTAAGTTTAGCGTTGTTATAAATGTCGACATAAATTGCATCTGATTCTTTAATCAGAGCCTTCATTACCTTAGATTGTCGGCCAGACCAATAACCAGCCACGATGTTTAAAACCGGCGGTATGGCCGGCGTAACTTCCATATCAGGAGAACTAGCAATAACTACTTCTGCACCGGTACTAAGCGATTCATCTACTAATTGCTTAGCTAGAATCTTAAATTGAGAAAGCGATGTTAAATGAGTTGCATCGTTACCGCCAATCGAGATCGAAACAACATCCGGTTCAAGCTCCTTAACCCGGTCCAGCTGCGTCGTCACAACCTCTTCTAATCTTGCTCCGCTTCTACCCAAGTTGATTACACGAACCGTCCGACTACCCTTGGATAGATAGAGGGCTATGCCGTACGGAATAGTCTCCTCAACATTTAACGCCCCGATTCCCTGAGCCGTACTGTCGCCCAGGGCAACATAAACCAGTTCTTGGCCATCACCAAGCGTATAATCCGTAGGAAAGTTACCAGCAATTTCATGAAGACCGACTGCATTCTTTTTGTAAATTTGAATCCGGACAAAGTAGCAAATAACTACCAAGCTTAAAATTGTCAGCAAGATAATGGATACCCTAAGCATCTTGACCAACGAAAGCTAACGACAATTTTCTTTTACTTATTTCCTTGCTTAAATCAATTCCTTGGTTAAACAGATTAGTTATCGGTGAAAATAGCGGTTTTGGAAGTTGATCAGGCAAAAACCAGGCCCATTGTTCCATTTTATTTTTCTCGAGAACCTGCGGATCACCAGCTTGGTGGTCAGCAATCATAAAAATAGTTACAAAGTGTTTATTTTCATTTTTAAATAAATCATTTGTCAAAGCCAAGAACTCGATGTTCTTAACCTCTATGCCTGCCTCCTCTCTCGTTTCTCGAACAGCGCAAGCTGGCAAGCTTTCACCAAAATCCAGTTTTCCGCCAGGCAAGCCCCAGACTCCCTGAGCATGAGTCGAAGATTTCCCCCGCCGACCCAATAGCACCCTGCCTCCACTGCAAACCCAGATCGCAACTCCTATTTGAGGACTCAATCTATAAATTATTACGTCCCCACTTTAGTGTCTTAGCTAGCCAAACCACCTCTTTAATAAATTTAGAAATTCTTTCTTGATAAGAATCATCGAGTAATACACCATTTTCATCAAACAAGCTCTCAACATTTGGAAAATATAAAGATTTCGAACTTTGAATCGGTTTTAATCCCAAGCGAACTGTATAATTAACCAGGCTTTCAACCATCCTAACACCTCCCCAATTACCAGACGAAACACCAACCAGGCCAACCGCTTTATTGGCGTATTCTTCAAGGTTACGATCAAGTGCCATCTTGAGGCTGCCGGGAAAATTATGATTATACTCGGGCGAGACGATAATTAGGCCATCCATTGCTGCCATTTTGGCGGCAAAATCCGGCAATTGAGCACTTAGACCTTCGTCATCCAACGTTAAGCCGATTTCTCGAATATCAATGAGCTCAGTGCTAATATCTTGAAGCTTAAAAATTTCTTTGTGGATAAGTCTAGCAACCTTTTCCGATTGCCGACCTTGCCTAACTGTACCGAGAAAAACAGGAATATTTAACATTTGGTCGCTCATCTTTTCCTACTCTATTTTCTTTTGAGCATGGCGTACTTTGTCAGATTCATCGATACCGTCTCCGTGTAGGTCTTCAATTTGATCTACTACCCCGACTTGATTAGAAGGTACCTGGATTTGAGATGGCTCTGGCTCATCACCAGTCTCGGATTTTTGAGCTGAACCTAGCTCAAGATCGGCAACTGGCACTGTGGATCCGCTGTTATCGGTGTCATTAGCGCCCGCAGCTCCCAAATCGCTACCTAGCTCAGCCACAGGTACTTCAGTATCTATTTTAGGATTAGCTTCTGGCGAAAGAGAATGAACCAATGCACTGGTAATCCGCCTGCCACTATGAACAGACCGAGCTAACTCTCTAAGTTGTTCACGGCGCTCATCAGGTGAATCGATATGGACCAAAATCACCTCTTCCTTAGGTCCGCCAGCCGTGTTTATGGCTAAAGTGCCGGTATTTAGTAAAAAGCGACCAATCACATCTTGGCGGACAACTAAATCCGTTACGGTTTTGTAATCAGCAGCAACCGTGCGTTGAGCCAAAAATCCAACTCTCTCCATAACTCGCTGATTAGTTAAGTAATACTCATAAGCTAATCGAACATAGATGCCTCGGCCGATTAAATACAGACCCAGCACAATGGGAATAAGTGTCAGAAAGACCGTTACCGGCCTACCCAGTAGACCAAGTGAATCGCTAAATTTTAGGATCTGTCCGTTAATAACTAGGACTATAGACGTAGCGATTAAAAAAGCTATTCCCAATCCAACCAATAAGAAAGTATAGCGTCTTGATACGCCGAATTTTTCGATTATTTGCTCGGTGGGACGGACTGCTGGTGCACTCATAACATCATCTTACTTGAAATACGCCTTGCCTTCTATTCTTAGATCTACATACTCTTTGATCTCTAAGCCGAATTTTTCAAAAACGTCTTTAAGACCATCGAGTTGTGGCTTAACGAGTCTGTTAGTGTCGAATAAAACATACCAACCCTTGTCGGTATGAAGCTCAACTTCAAAAGTTGTTTCCCGAACTACGAACTTTGTTATGGAAATCGGAAAGGAATCAGAAAACTGGTCGTTCAATTCCGTAATAAACTCGACAAATGGTTTAGTAACTATCGGTGAACCAACCGCAACCGGCTGCTTCATTGTATCCTCTATCAAGGGTAAATTGTGATTAGATTTGAGCTCGTCAACATCCGCGTTATAAATTACGCCGTCTTTATCAATTAGATAATCCTTACCGTTTGTTCGCCAAATTAGAACTGGCTTTCTAAGAACTACGTCTATCAAGAGGGTGCTTGGCAGTCCTTTGGAAATTTCTAGCCTCCTAATTGAACCCTGAGTCTTCTTGAGGTTTTTAGTCATACCCACTGTGGAATAGGTCAATAGATGCTCACCATGCAAACCATCAATCGCTGCCTCAACTTCTGGCGTAATCGAACCTACTACTCTGATTTCTTTAACCAAAAAATAATCGGAACCGAAAACAAACCAGCTCAACCCACCAATAAACGATACAACAACTAAGGCTAGCCAAACAAACTTTGGGATAATTATCTTTTTCTTGGGCTTATTCGCTCTTGTTTTGGAATAAATTTTAGGATGGAGATACTTATGCTGACGCCCAACCCCATATTTTTTTCGCCAAGTCTGCCTCATTCCCCCCACTCACCAAAATATTCTATCTCCTCATCCAAGGTTACGCCATATTTCTGCTGAACAAGGTCCTTCATCTTTAGGAATAATTGTCGGATCTGGCTGGCCGTAGCCGTACCATCATGAACGACAAAATTAGCATGCATCTCAGAAGGATGAGCAGAGCCAACCGATAACTGCTTTGCACCTGCCTGATCTAGCAAGGATCCAGCCGAGTTAGCATTCTGTCGATCCCCGTGGCCGTGAGACGGATTTTTAAAAACCGAACCGCAACATGGTTGACCAACCGGCTGATGGGTAATACGCCATTTGTTATGCTGTTGAATTTGCTCCAGCGACTGATTCGGCTCAACTTTATCTAATTGAAAAGTTACGCTTAAAATTACCGAATTACCTTGGTCTCGCTTAAGTTTTGAGCTCCGATAATCAAACTCAAGCCAGTCTTTTTGATGAGAAGTAACTTGACCCGTCGAGTCAATGAGCTCAACTTCGATTAGAAAATCACTAATATCAACGCCATGAGCGCCAGCATTTCCATAAACTGCTCCGCCCACCGATCCGGGAATACCGTAAAGATTTTCTAATCCGCCCCAACCCTGACGGCCGGTTTGCATAATAAACCTGGCTAAACCTAAGCCGGAATCAACTTGCACCCGACCCGTCTCATTGAGATTAAAACCACTTGTCTGGTTTTTAATAACTAGGCCGGCAAAACCAGAATCGGAAACAACAATATTACTTGCGCCGCCAATTACCCTGAAGCTAATATTATTCTTATATGCGATTCTAATTGCCTTAACGAGATCGGCCGAATTCTTAGCAACGTTAAAATACTCAGCCGGACCACCCACTTTCATATAAGTGTATTTGGCCAATGGCTGATTCCCAACGAGCTCAAGGCCCGACTCCAAAAAATCAGCCTCGAGGCTCATGACTTAATCCATTGGCGACCGACCTGAGTAATGTCAGTCGCACCAATCGTTACAAAAACATCCCCAGACTTTAACTCGCTATCCAGTAGCTTGCTTAGGCTATCTAGATCGCCCGCATAAACTACATCAACCCCTTGACTAGCAATATCCTTGGCAAAATCCCTACTATCAACATACTCCTCTTCTTCACGACCGGGAACTGCGTAGATATCTGCAGCAAAAACCTTATCCGCATCACCAAAACTCTCCAAGAAATCATTGTAGAGCTTGGCTACTCGACTATGCTGATGAGCCTGAAAAGCAACTACTAATCGACGATCGGGAAACTTCTTTTTAAGGGCACTAATAGTTACCTTGAGCTCGGTTGGATGATGTCCGTAATCATCATAAACCTCAACTCCCGCCTTACTACCTATATACTCCAACCTTCTACCTACCCCGTGATAATCAGCAAGCGATTCAATTGCCGAAGCGGGAGCAATGTCCATTTTTTCGCACAATCGCACCGCTGCAATCGCATTTTCCAGCTGATGCTCGCCAATTAGCTTTAACTTGCTTCGTAATTGATCCGCCAAATCATCATCGGCATCATAAAAATGTATTTCCTGCATCTCAAAATTATTACTTACAACCTTACGAACAACCGGATCATTGTGAGCAATAATTACACCGCTCGACACCACTCTCTTAACAAATTCCCCAAAAGCCTGCTCAACGTCTTCCAGAGATTTATAAATATCCAAATGTTCAGCTTCGATATTAGTAATAATTGCTAAATCAGGATTGTATTTTAAAAACTTACGATCGTAATCATCCGCTTCAATTACCCATAAATCAGGATTGCCAACTCGATAGTTTTGACCTTGCCAATCTGGAATAGGCGCCCCCAGTAGTACGGTTGGATTCAGTCCGGCCTTAACTAAAATTGTCGCCACCATGCCAGTTGTGCTTGATTTACCATGAGTACCAGTAATGGCTACTAACTTAGCCTCACTTGTTAACTCGGCAACCAAATCTTCCAAGCGTATCGTTGGCACTTTTTTAGCTTTAGCCGCCTCGAGCTCAACATAACCGGGCGAGCCGACTTTTACCGCTGGCGAGTAAACCAATCGTTCCGCAGCACCGATATTATCTGGACTATGGCCAGTTGTGCTTAAATCCGAACCTGTCACCTCATGACCCTGATTTTTAAGAATCTCTGCCAGACCGCTCATCATTGAGCCGCCAATACCTACAAGGTGATACTTCATTTAAGCTCCTTTAAAATTAACCTGGCTACATTTTCGGCAGCTCGCGGCTCGGCTAATCTTTTAATATTTCCAGCCAGCTCCGCTCTCTTTTTGGAATTTCGCATAAGCTCAACTATAACTTTTAGTAAATCTTGACTGCTAGTTTTTGTCTCGTCTAAGACAATCGCCGCCCCTCTCTCGGCAAAAATCTCAGCATTAATTGCCTGATGGTTATTTGCAGCATTTGGAATTGGAATAAGCACTACAGGCTTACCAGTAGCTGCAATCTCAAAAATTGATCCTCCGGCTCGACTAATAATAAGGTCAGCCTGACGAAAAAGCGCGTCAATGTCAGTAGAAAAACCAACCGGCTCATAACATCGATGATTGCTCGCCGCTTTCATTCGTCCATAATCACGAGCGCCAGTCACATGAGTAACATGATACCTTTCGAGTAGATCGGGTAAAATCTCTCTAATCAGATCATTGATTTTTTTAGCCCCCTGAGACCCACCAAAAATCAACAAGTTAGGATGACTGTGCTTGCGCCCGTAGCCAGCCTTGAAAAACTTTTGACTAATAGGTTGGCCAGTATAAGTAAACTTAGATCCGCGTCGGTCACGGCGCAAAAACTCAGGACTCGGAAAACTGAAGGCGACTCTGGTTGCCAAGGGAGAAACTAAACGATTAGCTAAACCCATTGAGGCATCGGTTTCGTGCAAAATTACCGGAATTCCTAGTAGCCTTGCCGCAAAAGCCACAGGTACCGTTACATAGCCACCCTTACAAAAAACAATATCTGGCTTGATGACTTTGAGATGACGATAAGCCTGACTAGTCCCCGTCAAAATTGCGAATGGTAAAGCAAAAATCCGCCAGCTAAAATAACGACGCAATTTATCGGCGGTAATCCCATAAAAAGGAATTTTGATTTGCGTCCTACCAGATTTTAAGCGCGCCTCTGAGACGTACTTTTTTTCGGACCCACCAATCTGCCCTATATAAGACAGTTCCAGGTCTTGGTTTTGATCTATTAAGGCTTGAGCCACGCTTAATACTGGAAAAACATGGCCGCCGGTCCCTCCGCCTGCTAATACAATTTTTTTCTTCATTTGGAATACTTAACTTGGGAATACCTAGAAATACTCAATAAAATACCGACTGCCCCCAAAAGCGAGATTAGAGATGAGCCTCCAAAGCTGATAAATGGAAGCGTTACGCCGGTTAAAGGCATTAAGCCTAACATTGCTCCAATGTTAATCACAATTTGAATTGCAATTAAAGTCGTTAAGCCAACTGCCAGCAAACGACCAAAATCATCAGGCGCATAGCGAGCAATTTTAAACCCCCGAAATACCACAAAAGCCAGGACAGCAAGAATAAAAAGCGACCGTATAAAGCCCAACTCCTCAATCGTAATAGCAAAAATTGAATCCGTATGAGGCTCCGGCAAATACAAAAACTTTTGTTTGCTATTACCAAAGCCTAAGCCAAATAAACCGCCAGCTCCCACTGCTAATAGCGCCTGGTTAATATGGTAGGCTGCCCCCAGAGTCTCTTCTTCTGGATTAAGAAAAACCAACAACCTCTGCAGCCGATAAGGAGCCGAGATAATCAGCAGGCCTAACAAACTTCCGCCAATAACTCCGCCAAAAAATAAATGCAAGAGTGGCGCCCCAGCAATAAAATACATTACCACTACCGTTAAAACTAAAACCATTGTTGTTCCGGCATCCGGCTGAATCAAAATCAATCCGCCAATTAAGCCAAGAATTGTAATAAAAGGCAAAAAACCCTGAGCTAAGCTAGTAATGTGCTCCTTCTTAGAAGAGAACCAGGCTGCAAAGTATATTATCGCCAAAACTTTTACAAACTCGGACGGCTGAAGCTGAACTGGTCCCAAAGCAATCCAGCGTTGAGCTCCATTAACAGTTGCCGCAATACCAGGAACCATCGGTAAAATTAACAGTATTCCTATTAAAACTAGAATTCCCAAGATGTACTTTTGCCACAGATGATAGTCAAACACAGCCAAAGCAACTAACAGAAACAAACCAACCAACAGCCTTACTGCTTGCTGGGTGACAAAGTAATAGTTTTGGTCAAATAGTTGCGAAGACAGTACAACCGACGAAGAAGAAATCATAATCAAACCGAAACCGACCAGAGCCAAAACAGCCAGGAGTAACCAAGTATCGATTCTGGCCCGACTATTTTTTCGATACCTATTTAGCGACATCTAATCCTAACTTTTCAAAAACTAATTGATTAAACTGTCTACCTCGAGCTTTAGCATTAGGAAACTGATCAAACGAGGCGCTGGCCGGCGACAGCACCACCACGTCACCAGGATCAGAAAGCTCATAGGCTTGATCAATCGCAATCGGCAGAGTCTTGGCCGCAACTATTTTATCGCCAGGAAAATGATGACTCTGTGCAGCCAATGAAATCTCTGGCCCCGTCTCTCCAATCGTAATCAAAGCTTTAATATTGACTGCTGCCAATTCGGCTCCAAGCTGATTAAAATCGGCATTTTTACTGGAGCCACCTACAATCACAATCATCGGCTCCAAAAAACTTTTTACTGCTGCAATCGTCGTAATCGGGTTAGTTGAGGCCGAATCGTTGTACCAGCTCACCCCATTACGCTGAACAATTTTTTCTAAACGCTGAGGATAACCGGTAAAACCTCTGACCACCTCCTTAATCAATACGCTATCTACCTTAAAAAGCTTACAAGCTGCAATTGCCGCTAACACATTATCTAAATTATGCTGACCCCGAAGTTTAATATCATTAACCTTGAGAACTTGTTCGGCCTGATGGCCTTGGTACCAATAGATACCCCCATCGATAACCCCGCTTCCAAAATCAACCGACTCATTGTTCGAAAAATATACTTTTTGAGCTTGAGTTGAACTCGCTAAATCAACTGCCGTCGAGCTGTTTAAGTTGATAACAACATAGTCATTCTCGGTCTGACTCTGAGTAATTCCCTGTTTAGCTTGCCGATAGTGCTCTACGTCGGGATGATAGTCTAAGTGATCAACACTAATATCGAGCACAACCGCAACATGTGGACTCTGCCTGATTTGATCCAATTGAAAGCTAGAAAGCTCTAGTACCACAAAATCGTTTGGCGATAAATCATCCAAAAATACAAATGGATCACTGCCAATGTTGCCCGCCAAATAAGTCTTGCTCCCGACTACCTTGCTATGCTCAGACAAAATTAAATCGATTAAAGTCGAGGTGGTAGTCTTACCCTTCGTACCCGTTACACCAACGGTTTGAGCCGGACAAAGCTCTAAAAAGAGCTCGGTCTGAGAGGAAAATCTCACCCCTCGCTTGATTGCCGCAGCTATCTGGGGGTCATGCAAAGCAATCCCGGGACTTCGAAAAGCAACCTCAACATCGATCTTAGTAAAAGCATCTTGCCCTTGAACAATTTCTACACCAGAAAAATTCAACTCAAAGAGAGTCTTTGCAATTTCGGGATTTTGATCATAAACAACAATTTCGGAAGCACCGTGCTTCTGTAGCCACTTGGTTAACTCTCGATTATTAATCCCAAAACCAATAATACCGATTCTAGTATCCACTAAATAATCGGGCAACATAATCCTATTATACTCTAGTTTACTGAGATAAGTTACCGATCTTAGGAAGACTAATATTATTCGATTCTGTGCCACGCTGACCAGTGAAAGTCCGTGTGTCTATTAGTAGTTGCTCATGACGCGTCAACTCATCGGTTGTACCCAAAATCTCAAGCGATCTATTAAGAGCAGAATGTGCATCATCGCCAATTGCCCCAGTTACAAAGTCCGTGCCTTGATACTCATCAAGATAACAGTTTATAAGACTAGTCAACTCTGAGCCAGTTGCCACCTCATCCTCAGGAACGATGACTCGGACACTGTAATCATTCAGTTCGGGGCCAACCTTTAAATCTTTTCCGTTACAAACAATATCGACAAATCCGGTAATATCTGGCGGAAACTCAGCTTCAGCGTCATTGGGCGGTAATTCGTCGTTATCTACCGGCTTATTCAGTTCGTCGGAGACTAGATCAGGGCCAGAATTAGGGCCAAATCTCAGATACAGCAACACTCCTCCTACTAAAACAATTGCCCCTAAGGTTATTAAAATAAGATTAGCTGGCTTTGACCCAGACCCCTTGCTCTGAGACTCTATCTGATTCAATTCATCCATTTTTTCTCCTTTTTGTAATAATCAGCAGCAAACCTACTCGGAGTATATCCCGCTTGTTGGCAAGCTCACCGTATACGATCCCGCATTTCGCTTAACGCTAAAAACATTATTGCGTAGTAACAAGCGCTCCGAATCACTCAGGTCATTGTTACCGCCAATATGCCTTTGCTTTTGCGTCGCTAGGTAAGCCTCTACTCCAACATAACCGTAAATTACATTGATCTCTGAGTACTTATTAAGGTAGCAATGTACCAATGCAGTTATTTGTGATCCTGTACTAACTGTCTTTCCCGACACAACTATCGCCACCTCGCTAGAAGCTATTTTACTGAGTTTAAATCTCTGATCACCACAGCCAACATCGTCAAAACCATAGCCTTCGAGCATGGTTTCGTTATCGGATCCCTGATCCGTCTCTACTAGCGAACGAGACCCAAAACCAGACGACAAATACACAACTCCTCCCATTGCGAGGATAATCCCTAGTAAAGTTAAAACCCTTCTCTTTGTCCTACCTATAGATTCTTTAATTTGAGAATCCGGGCTAAGTGTCTCCTCTTGATCCATTATTCTAAGCGCTAACTCAACTCAAAAATTTCAGCGGTGTTGGTTTTTGTATCGTAAATTGCGTAGCTCGAAACTCCGTATTTGCCATTTTGAATACCGCAAACAGCACCGGGGTTCAGCAACAGCGTCTCACTCACCTTTTCATTACGAACAACATGGGTATGACCATGAAAAACTGCGTCATATTCCCCCATTTGTGCCTGTAGCTCAGCTAATTTAGGGTAATGATTAAAGGCAATTGTACGACCATCTAATTCTAGCTCTTTATATTCGTGGCCAAGAGCATCCCAGTCGATTTTTCCTTCTGATCGCTCAATTATGTAGCCCTGGTCCAAGTCAACATTGCCAAAAACAGCATAGATTGGCATATCGAGTTGCAAAAGCTGGGCAGCTGTAAACGGTGCGCACAAATCGCCGCAAAAAATCGCGGCCTCGACTTTATCCTTGACCTCAGTGATCATTTGCTCAACCCGATCAACATGATCATGTGTATCGGAAAAAACTAAAACTTTCATCTACCTGCTTCCATATTAGATTGATCAACTGATTTTTTTATTTGAACGAACATATAGCTTGAGACAGCAATGTACGATAACAATATTGGCCAAGCAATTAGTAGTCCAACTCCAGCGAATCCACCAGCATCTGTCTGCGCATCATTTAAGGTTGATATGGTAAAAAATATTAAATATAAAATATTTAAAATAACAATTGAGCCCTGTATATACATCATAGTCTTTGATGAGTTTAAAAATAGTACAAATAGTAGTGGCGGAATAAAGAGCCACATTG
>JAGQLE010000007.1 GCA_020429585.1 Candidatus Berkelbacteria bacterium | reverse complement strand
ACCAAGGAAGAGGATCAAGTAGCCCAACTTAGAGTTGCTCATACTTTGGACGATATCCTGTTCTTTACATCCAAAGGTCGTCTTTTTACTTCAAAGGTATATGAGTTGCCAGCCGTTTCCCGTCAGGCTAAAGGAACTCCGATCGTTAATGTTGTACAGTTAGGCCCGGGTGAAGACGTAACGGCAATGATAACTTTAAATGCCAAAGGCAGAGGTGGCAAAAAGTATTTCTTGATGGGAACAAGAAAAGGAATCGTGAAGAAAACTGAGATCGAAGCATATAAAAACGTTCGTAAAAGTGGTCTCATTGCAATTAAGTTGCGCGATAATGACGAGTTGCAATGGGTAATACCATCCACTGGTAAGGATCAGGTAATTATGGTCTCTGCAAATGGCCAGTCGATCCGGTTTAAAGAGCAAGACGTTCGACCAATGGGGAGAAGCGCCTCGGGTGTAATTGGTATGAAATTACGAGAGGGTGATCAGGTAATATCGATTGATATTTTGGGTGAGCAAACTGACTTATTGGTTGTAATGGCAAACGGATATGGTAAGCGTAGCAAGATAAGTTTATTTGGTATTCAGAATAGAGGTGGTATTGGTTTGAGGGCAGCCAAGGTAACTAAGAAAACTGGGGACGTTGTTTACGCACGTCTAATCTCTGATCAGGATAGTGAATTAGTTATGATTTCCGGCAAGGGTCAAACCATTAGAATGGCATTAAAATCGGTTAAGAGACTGGGGCGTGATACTCAGGGAGTTACCTTGATGCGTTTCAGTGATAAGGGAGATCAAGTTGCATCCCTGGCCGTGTTTTCAAAAGATCAGTTGGAAGAGAATAAAAAAGAAAACGAACCAAAGACTAATAAATAGTTACCGGTCTTTGTTTAAACCAAGTAAACATGGTATTCTAGTGGCCTAGCTTAGTGCTCGACAAATTTTTATATGAGAAAAAGACAAAGAAAATTAAGTAAAAAAGAAGGCAAGGCACAAAAGAAATTGTCGGTTCAGTCGAATCAACCCGAGGTAAGGATTGAGGAGAAAAGGTCTGTCAATGAAGTAGATCTACCGGAAACGGTGACTGTTGGTGACCTTGCTCAGCTAAGTGGTCGCAGTTCAGCAGAGATTATTAGGGTATTGATCAGCAATGGAATGTTAATAAATATTAACGATTCCATTGATTTTGAAACCGCGGAAATTATTGCGCCTGAATTAGACCTTAAGATATCAAAGCAAAAACTTTCCAAGCCCAAGAAGCTGACTGGCGCAGGTGGATTACTGCCTCGACCGCCAGTGGTTGTTGTAATGGGGCACGTAGATCATGGAAAAACCTCTTTATTGGATAGAATTAGGTCAACTAATATTACAGCCGGAGAATCCGGAGGTATTACTCAGCATATCGGAGCCTATCAAGTCGATTGGAAGACCGAAGAAGGCGAAGCGAGAAAGATAACTTTTATTGACACGCCAGGACACGAGGCGTTTTCGGCAATGCGTGCTCATGGCGCAAACATCACCGATGTTGTTGTTTTAGTGGTGTCGGCAGAAGAAGGCGTTAAACCTCAAACTAAAGAGGCGGTATCTCACGCCAAGGCTGCCAATGTGCCTATTATTGTAGCTCTCACGAAATCGGATCTACCAACGGCAAACCCAGAAAAAGTTAAATCGGAGCTAGTTGAATTAGAGCTATCTCCGGAGGATTGGGGTGGTAAAACTCCAACTTTATTAGTCTCGGCGAAAACCGGCGAAGGAATAGACGACTTACTGACAACGATAATATTGGTAGCATACCTAGCTGATCTCAAGTCTCGGCAGGAGGGTTTGGCAGAAGGAGTTGTTATTGAGTCCCATAAAGCTGTAGGAATCGGTCCAGTTGCAACTATCTTAATTAAAGAAGGAACCTTAAGGATCAGTGATAACTTTTATATCGACAATATTTTAGGCAAAGTTAGATTCTTAGAGGATGATTCTGGAAAGAGGCTTTCGGAAGCCGGCCCATCAACACCGGTAAGAGTGGCTGGTTTGTCTGGAGTACCAACTTTCGGCTCGACTCTGATTGCAGCGAATAGTGAAAAGGAAGCTAGGCAACTGTCGTCGACAGTTATAAGTAAGGCTACTAAATCAAGTAAAGCTGTTGAAGTTCAGGATAATGTAGTACCAGTGATTTTGAAGGCTGACGTTGATGGCTCTATTAAAGCCCTGCAGCAGTCGCTTGAGGCCATAAATGTCGAGGACACAACTGTTAGTATTATCCATTCCGGCGTAGGTGATATCACCGAATCAGACGCCCATATGGCTGCTTCGACTGGAGCTTATATGGCTGCATTTCGAGTTGGGATATCGCCAGCTGCGCGACGGATTGCTAATTCCGAGAACTTAAAGTTTAAGCAGTATGAGGTCATTTATGATCTGGTTGATGACATGATGGCAGCTGCCCAAGGAGCTCTCAAGACTGAGTTGGTTGAGGTTGAGATTGGAAAGTTAAAAGTTAAGGGAGTTTTTAGAACTACCAAGGCGATTAAGATTGTTGGTGGTAAAATAGAAGAAGGCAAGGTCGTAAAAGGGTGCTCTGTTAAAATTAAAAGAAAAGATGAGGTTATTGATAGCGGTGAAGTTGACTCTGTGCAGCGAGGTCAGACAACTACTGATGAAGTTGGAGTTGGCGAAGAATGCGGTTTGTTAATAGAAATAACTAAGCCGATAGAAATTGATGATGTATTGGTTTTTAGCACTCAAGAGGAGCGAGTTGTTAAAAAAACTGATGAACAAGAGGAAGTTGTTTCCTAATTCACCTGTTTTTAAGGGGGGATACGATAAATAATCCGATTCCAACTCTTAGTGAGCTGGTAGTTTTTCTGACGTCATTAAATTTTAATGATTGGACCGCAGTCTTAGATATCGGCTTAGTGGCGTTATTACTCTATAGTGCTTATTTGCTCGTTCGGGAAACCAGAGCTCTCCGCATCTTATACGGAATTTTTGTCTTGGGTGTTATCTATCTTATTGGTCAGATTTTCAACCTGGTTGCCCTGAACTTTATATTAAGATCCGTTTTCGCTGTTACCTTGGTGGCTATTCCTGTGGTTTTCCAGCCAGAACTCCGTGCAGCCCTGGAACGATTAGGTCGCGGTCAGGTTTTGTCTAGTTTGCGTTCTAGCCGAAGAAGTACCTTGGAATATGGATTGGAAGAGCTAATTAGGGAAATAAAAATACTTGCTAAGTCTAAGGTTGGCGCATTAATGGTATTCGAGAGGTCAACCGGGCTTAAGGATTTAATAGATACTGGCGTATCCTTGAATGCTGATTTGTCTGCTGAGTTGGTGGATTCTATTTTTAACCGTAAAAGTCCACTTCATGATGGCGCAATTATTATTAGGGGGAACAAGATTCTTGCTGCCAGTGTATTTTTACCTTTAACGGAGGAGGTTGAAGATAGCTCTTTAGGGACTAGGCATCGAGCAGCGCTCGGATTATCAAAAGAAACTGATGCATTAGTGGTGACTGTTTCTGAAGAGACCGGAAGAATTTCTTTAGCCAATCGAGGTCGTCTCGAAAGGATTGAGGTTGAAAAGCTTGAAAAAAAGTTAAAAAGAGCATTGATTAAAAATGATTAAGCGTATCTTCTTAGATAACTGGGCTCCGAAATTAATTTCTATTATGCTCGCTATTCTTGTCTGGTCTGTAGTTTCAGCCGGAGAGCAGCGAGTTGGTTCTTTTCCAGGTGGAATCCAGGTTGAAATTTCTAATCTGCCGGAAGGCCTAGTAGCAACTTTGGATCAGGATCTCGTTGAGGTAAGTTTAGTGGCCGACAGAGGTTTGTGGCAACGTTTCACGGTCGACGATTTTAAGGCAACAATTGATTTAAGCAACTCCGATATAGGAGTCGTTGATAAGCTAGTTAATGTCACTAGTCTATTACCGGACGTAGAGATAATAAGTGTAAGGCCAGCCAATATCTTGGTACGACTCGAAAAATTGGATACTAAATCCGTTCCCATCAATGTGAAGTACGAAGGAGAATTAGCTTCTGGTTTTGCACCGGGGGAGATTGATGTCACGCCCGATGAAGTTGTAATTACTGGTCCATCGTCTACTCTAGATCAGATAGACGCAGTGGAGGCCATTGTTAATCTTAGTGGTGAGTCAGCTGACTTCAAGCAATTGGTTGACTTAAAAGTAGTTGTTGCAGGTCAGCAATTATCATCTATATCGATCGAGCCTGCGCAAGCGGAGATTGCTATTCCAGTGGCGAGAGCGGCTAATGTTAAAACAGTTGGAATATCGGTTAATAAAACTGGTTCATTGCCAAGTGGCCTTTTTATTTCTGGTATTTCGGTTAATCCGAGCCTCGTTTCGATAACCGGATCGACTTTTGATTTATCAAAAGTAAACTTCGTTGAAACCAGGGAACTGGATTTGTCTGATATTAGGGAGAGTACTGCGGTAAAACTCAAATTAGCTTTGCCAGCGGGTGTATTTACGCTTAAGGGTGAGGAAGAGGTGGAAGTTTCTTTAGATATTGAGGAGCTGGAAACATCAAAAACGTTTTCTATCTTTCCTAGTTTTACTTTGGGAGAGGGGCTAAAAATTACTAGTCAAACACCAGGAGCAGTCGATGTTGAATTTATTGGTCCGAGTGCAGTCATCAATGGCTTTGATTCTGGGGAGATTGGTTGGTTGATCGACTTACATGATCTCGGATCCGGAATTCATAGCATTGATCTTTTGCCAAATCAATTTACTCTCCCATCGGGAGTAACTGTAAGTTCGATTAACCCTGGGAAGATCGAACTTAAAATCGAGTGATGTGGAAAAATACAAATTACTTCTGTTAATTGACCTTGGTACAAAGAGTGATAAAGTATTTCAAACGGAGGCTTGGTGGATTTAGATAATTCTCAGTCTATCTCAACCTACAGAAAGTTAATCACGCTCAAACCGAGACTAGTAACCATTGATCGCAGGTCAATTTTAAGCGCACTAGTACTTTTGGTTTTTGCTTGGAATATTTGGCAGATTGACCAGCAAAAGCTAGCCTTTGCAGCACCAGCAAAAGATTACCTGCACGTGGATCCTATCCAGGCAAATGCCGTAATGGCGGTTTTAGATGAGTATACGCCGATTATCCACGAGAGTGCCATTGATTTCGAGGAGTTGCTACCGGCAGCTGATGATGAAGGTTTTGCCAAGGTGGAGAAACTTGAGAGCCGCTTTATAACCGAACCAACGAAACTCGAAGAAGAGTATGAGGTGCAAGGCGGTGACTCTATTACGACTATTGCGGAGAGATTTGATTTACATGTGGCCACGCTAGTAGACCGAAATCAACTGACTGTGGAAGATATCGAATCAATTAAACCTGGTAAGATTTTAATTATTCCGCCAGAGGATACATCAGAGTCCAAGGATTGGCTGGTTGCTTTAAATAAAAAGAAGGAAGACGAGCGTCAGGCAGCAATAGTTGCCAGTCAGGCTCGGGCTAGCCAATACAGTAGTCCTCAGTATAGTTCGACTCAGGGCTTTATTGTTCCAATTGGCTACCGTTACATTTCTCGAGGACTGTCAAGCTATCACATGGGAATAGACTATGTAGCCAATACTGGTACGACGGTAAAAGCAGCTCAGGCTGGTCGAGTAACTCAGGTAACTTCTGGTTGGGCCGGCGGCTTTGGAAATTCAATCTTAGTAGACCACGGAGGCGGTTTAACCACCCGCTATGCTCACTTATCGCGACCGATAGTTGCCAATGGTCAATATGTGGGCCAGGGTGAGGTAATTGGCTATTCTGGGAATACTGGCTACTCAACAGGGCCTCACCTTCATTTTGAAACTCGTAAAAACGGTCGAGCGATTAATCCGTTTTAAAAAGAGACCCCATGGGGGGGTCTCTTTTGGTCTCTTAAGAGGTTTTAATTAGCTTTGATAGGTTGGAAACCAACAGGTTTCCTTGTCCGGCCTTGATTAAGGCCACTGCAACCTCTACGCGGTCTGCTGTCGGAAGCTTACCTAGTTGAAGGTGATATTCACCTCTATCGATACACGTTAGGAAGATTTCTATGAGATCTTCTTGCTTGAAAGCGTCAAGGTTTCTAAGGACAGAACCGACTTCGCGATCGAGTACTTGTAAGGCAATCGACAGATCGAGCTTGCCCCCCCCAGTGCTTCAACTAACTCTGGGCAGTCGAGGACTTGGTGAGCTTGACCAGTTGTAATAAGCCTTTGGGCAACTAGTCGGCGATCTACCACGGCTTTGTTAATATTACGCCGAACGAATTCCCCATTGCCTTCGTCTATAAGACAGTTAACGATGACTTTGTGAAGTCCCTGATCAAACTTTTCGATATAGGAAGCGATCGAAGTTGCTAGTCCGGTGCCTAATAGTCGCCGGACAATATCTTGATCGTCCAATCCTGGGAATTTTGAGTAATGTTCGATGACTTGTTGGCCGAAGCCGTTTTTGATCATCTCAATCGCTGTCTCGCCTGTAAGAGTTTTGCCTTGCAGTAGGGTGACTGCCCAACCGTATTTTTCCATTTTCTTCTCCCTGATTGTAATGTTCACCTCCAGGTTAATTTGCCCGAAGTCTTAAGCCGTTTTATAAAGTAGTTGAAAGATTTTTCAAGCTTTAAGTCTTAGCTATTGCCTATCCGCTTTTACCTATTTAATATATGGATCATGTTTGTAGATGAAGCGGTGATTGAAATCGAGGCGGGTCATGGCGGCAAAGGCAGCTCTTCTTTCCGTCGTGAAAAGTATGTCCCCAAAGGCGGGCCGGACGGCGGCGACGGCGGCGACGGCGGTTCGGTCTATGTGGTTGTAAAAGATAATTTACACGGTTTAGCCAATGTAAAAGCCAAGCGGCATTTTAAAGCTGAAAACGGTGAGCCCGGCCATGGTAAAAAACAACATGGAAAAAATGGCCAGGATATTGTTATTGAGGTACCACCGGGTACTATTATTGTTGATCAATCGACTGGTGATGAGCTTGTTGACCTTAAGGACCAACCCGACCGGTTTAAAATTGCTAAAGGGGGTAAGGGCGGGCTGGGCAATGTCCATTTCGCCAGTTCTACTAATCGGGCGCCGCGGGAGTTCACCCCGGGAACCAAAGGAGAGCAAAAAAAACTATACCTGGTCGTTAAGCATTTGGCAGACATTGGTTTAATCGGCCTGCCTAATGCCGGTAAATCTACCTTATTGACTACTTTAACCGCTTCTCGCTCAGAAATTGGTAATTATCCGTTTACAACTCTCGAACCCCACCTGGGCGTAATGGATTATGAGGGCAGAAAAATGACAATTGCAGACATTCCGGGCTTGATTAAAGGAGCCTCATTAGGAAAAGGTCTTGGTCATAAATTTCTTAAGCACGTTCAGCGTGTCGGTCTATTGGTTCACCTGGTTAGCGTTGAGGATCAGGATCCGGAGCAAAATTATAGGGAGATTCGCCAAGAACTAATTGATTTTGATCCTAATCTAGCCCAGGTTACTGAATTAGTTGTCATTTCCAAAATTGATTTAGTCGATTCGGAGCAACTCCATAAACTCAGGTCGCAACTTCGAGATCTTGGTATTGGTAGCATCGTTGAGATCAGCGCAAAAGACCAGTTAGGGATTGGACAATTAAAGGAAGCGATAAATAGCTTGACAGAATCGCTGTAAATGAATTAGAATTTATATAAAGTTCGAATCTAACACACGCGTGCAAACAACATTTAGCCAGAATTAGACGATCTGGAGGTTGCCCAATTTTAATAGGTTGGGTCGTTTTTGTGTCTAAGCTAAGCTAGTCGTTTTTTGACCAACAAAGGAGCAATATGGCCAGTCGGAAACAGTTTAATAAATCACCTATTTCCGTACCCTTACCAAATTTGATGGAGATTCAAACTGAATCCTACGATTGGTTTTTTAAGGAAGGTTTGCGCGAACTTTTGGATGAGATCAATCCGGTTGAGGATATTACTGGCGAAAATTACTTACTAGAGTTTGGCGAATATACGCTCAGCCAGCCCAAGATTGCCGAATCAACTGCCCGTGCTCGCAACTTAACCTTTAAAGCTCCAATTCATTGCAAAGTCACCCTAACTAATAAAATCACGAAAAAAACTAAACGAGGCGACGTTTACCTTGGCGATTTTCCTTTAATGACCGAAAGAGGGACATTTATTATTAACGGCGTTGAACGCGTTGTAGTATCTCAAATTGTTAGATCGTACGGCGTTTTATTTATGGCTGATAGTAGCTCGGGCCGTAATCTCTTTGGGTCAAAGATTATCCCTTCTCGAGGAGCTTGGTTGGAATTTGAAACCAGTAGCCGGGATGTTATCTCAGTAAAAATCGATCGCAAGCGCAAAATCCCCGTTACTACTTTCTTGCGGGCTATCGGTGGGTTTACCAAAGCCCAAATCCAACAAATGTTTGAAGATGTAGACTTGGACGACAACCACCGTTTTATTGAAAAGACTCTCGATAAAGACCCGGCTAAAACTTATGAAGAGGCTTTAGTTGAGGTTTACAAGCGAATCCGACCTGGCGATTTGGTTACGCCAGAAACGGCCAAGACATTTTTAGAAACAATTCTATTTAATCCCAAACGCTATGACTTGGGTCGGGTTGGTCGTTACAAGATTAACCAGCGGTTAGAGATGGACTTGTCGGAGGACAAAAACAATCGTGTCCTAAGGGTTGAGGATGTTGTTGCTGTTATTAAGGAAATCATTAGATTAAATAATGATCCAAGTGCCCAATCTGACGACATTGATCACTTAAAAAACCGACGTGTTAGGGCGGTTGGCGAGTTGCTTCAGGGTAGGTTGCGGGTTGGTTTATTGAGAACAGAACGCAATATCAGAGATCGCATGTCAGTTGCTGACCCCGCTACCGTGACGCCGGCTTCCTTAGTAAACAATCGTCCGATTGTTGCAATTATTCAGGAATTCTTTGCCAGCTCGCAGCTTTCCCAGTTTATGAATCAAACTAATCCGTTATCTGAACTTGAAAACAAGCGAACCTTGAATGCGACTGGTCCAGGAGGATTAAGTCGAGAACGCGCTGGCTTCGAGGTTCGTGACGTTCATGGTTCTCACTACGGTCGGATTTGCCCAATCGAGAGCCCGGAAGGACCAAATATCGGACTAGTTGGCTATTTGGCAAGTTACGGACGCGTAAATAGCTATGGATTTATTGAAACTCCCTATCTTAAGATTGTTAAGAAGGGCAATAAGTATGTGGTTTCGGATGAGCTTCATTACTTGGACGCAGCCACTGAAGATAAATATATTATTGCGCCGGCTTCAACGAAATTAACCGACAAGGCGGAGATCGTTGAAGACAGATTGATTGTCCGCCAGGCGGGTAAGACTTTGCATGCTGATGTCAAAGACGTTGATTATATTTCTGTTTCGCCGAAGCAGATTACTTCGATTGCAACTTCGTTGATTCCTTTTCTTGAGCACGACGATCCGGTTCGTTCAATGATGGGATCAAATATGCAACGCCAAGCTGTGCCGTTGATTCGTCCACAGGCGCCAGTAGTTGGTACTGGCATGGAGGCGGTAGCTGCGCAGAGCTCGGGAGCGGTTGTGTTAGCACGCCGTGCCGGTAAAGTCAGCTACGTCAGTGGTGACGAAATCGTTGTTGATTCCAAGAAGGATAACAAGGTCATTAAAGAGCGCTACCAGCTCAACAAATTTATGCGTTCTAATCAGGGAACCTGCATTAACCAGCGACCACTAGTTGAGGTTGACCAAACAGTTTCCATTGGTGACGTTCTGGCTGATGGACATTCCACTCAGGGAGGGGAATTGGCTCTCGGGCAAAACGTTTTGGTTGCCTATATGTCCTACAAAGGACTCAACTACGAGGACGCAATTATCGTTTCTGAGCGTCTAGTTAGAGAAGATCGATTTACCTCGATCCACATTGAAAAGTATTCAATGGAAATTCGTGACACGAAACTCGGTCCAGAATTAATTACCAGAGATATTCCAAATGTTGGCGAAGAGGCTTTGGCTAATTTGGATGATCAGGGAATCGTTAGAATCGGCGCCGAGGTTAGTGCCGGTGATATTTTGGTTGGTAAGATTTCTCCCAAGGGTGAAACCGAATTAACGGCTGAAGAAAAACTTTTAAGGGCGATTTTCGGCGAGAAGGCAAAGGATGTCAAAGACACTTCTCTCCGGCTGCCTCATGGCGAACGGGGTAAGGTTGTTGATATCAAAATCTTCTCCAAAGAAGCCGGTGATGAACTTTCGTCGGGCGTTTATCAGGTTGTTGAGGTGGCGATTGCACAGCTGCGTCGGATTTCTGTTGGAGATAAACTTGCCGGTCGACACGGTAATAAAGGTGTTATTTCTGTAATCATGCCAGAAGCAGAAATGCCATACCTGCCCGATGGAACACCGGTAGACATTATTCTTAATCCTTTAGGAGTAGTTTCTCGTATGAACTTGGGACAGATTCTTGAGACTCACCTCGGTTGGGCAGCGCATGAGCTTGGTTACAATGTGGCTTCACCTGTCTTTGACGGTGTCAGTCAAAAGACCATCTCGGAGCAACTCGAGCTGGCCGGATTGCCCGCAAGCGGCAAGGTTCAACTTTATGATGGTCGAACCGGCGAAGCTTTTGAGCAACAAACTACCGTTGGCTACAACTATATTCTTAAGCTAATTCACCTTGTTGATGACAAGATGCACGCCCGGTCGATTGGACCTTACTCGATGGTTACTCAGCAGCCACTTGGCGGTAAGGCTCAGTTTGGCGGCCAACGATTCGGAGAGATGGAAGTTTGGGCACTCGAAGCTTATGGTGCTGCTCATACCCTACAAGAACTATTGACGGTTAAGTCGGATGACGTAGTTGGTAGAAGTCGCGCTTACGAAGCAATCATTCGGGGTGAAGAGATTCAGAAGCCTTCGATTCCTGCTTCTTTCTACGTTTTGATTCGAGAATTGCAAAGTATCGGTTTAGATGTCGAATTACTTACTCCCGAGGGTGACGGAATCAATCCTGGAGTTGATCCGGATAAAAAGCCACCTAAGCCAACTGAGGCAGGAGAAAACGACGACATGAGTGATAATAAAGAAGAGGCGGAGGCTTAAATGGCAGAACGAGCAAAGAGAAACAGTGGTGCAATTAAACTGTCTGATTTTAATGCGGTTCGAATTTCGGTTGCCAGTCCGGAAAAGATTTTGCAATGGTCTTATGGCGAGGTTTTAAAACCAGAAACGATTAATTATCGCACTCAGAAGCCAGAGCGAGACGGCTTGTTTGATGAACGGATTTTTGGACCAACCAAGGATTGGGAATGCTATTGTGGTAAATACAAAAAAATTCGCTACAAAGGCGTAGTCTGCGACAAATGCGGTGTAGAGGTGACAAGATCATCGGTCCGGCGCGAAAGAATGGGCCATATTGAGCTTGCCTCGGCTGTTGCTCATATCTGGTATGTCAGAGGTGTCCCAAGTGTCTTGAGCCAAGTTCTTGACTTGTCTATTTCCGATATCGAAAAGATTATTTACTTTGCCGGATTCATTATTCTTGATGTCGATGAGGAGCTCAGAGCTGATTTACTTGAGCAGCTAGATCAGGAGTATGAGAGTCTTAAAGACGATAAAAAGGCCGGAGATGAGTCCCAGTTAGAACTCGATACTTCTTATAAAAAAACCAAACAAGAGCTAACAAGCTTATCGCCAAAAACTATTCTTTCCGAGGTTCAATATCAGCACCTGTCGCTAAAATACGGAAACGTAATCCGGGTTGGAATCGGTGCTGAGTCCTTACTTGAACTCCTAAGGGAAACTGATCTCAAATCAGAAATCGATACTGTTAGAGAAACCATCGAAGAAGTTGGGGAGACAACTCGCAAGAAACTATTAAAGCGACTTAAGGTTTTAGCTGATCTTCACAAGGCAAAAATAGATCCAGTATCGCTAATCCTAACTCGCATTCCAGTAATTCCCCCAGATTTGCGACCGATGGTTCAGCTCGACGGCGGTCGGTTTGCCGCTTCTGACTTAAATGATCTTTATCGACGAGTTTTAAATCGCAATAATCGACTCAAGAAACTCCTGGCTCAGGGAGCTCCCGAGGTTATCTGCCGAAACGAAAAAAGAATGCTCCAAGAAGCTGTTGATGCTTTGATTGATAACTCAGCTCGTCGAAATCGAGCAGTTAGTGCTGGTGCTTCCCAGCGACGACTTCGTTCTTTGTCAGATATGCTAAGAGGTAAGCAAGGACGTTTTCGTCAAAACTTGTTAGGAAAAAGAGTTGATTATTCCGGTCGGTCGGTAATTGTTGTTGGTCCGGAACTCAAGTTGAATCAGTGTGGTTTGCCTAAGACAATGGCACTCGAGTTGTTTAAGCCGTTTGTTATTAGTGAGCTTGTTTCGCAAGGCTATATTCAGAACGTTAAAAACGCTTCGCGCTTAATCGAAAATGGCGCTCCTGAAGTTTGGGATGTTTTAGAGCAAGTTACTAAGGAAAAGTATGTACTTCTAAACCGCGCCCCAACACTTCATCGCTTAGGTATCCAAGCATTCAAACCAGTTCTGATTGAGGGTAAAGCAATTCAATTGCATCCCTTGGTCTGTTATGCCTATAACGCTGACTTTGACGGCGACCAAATGGCCGTTCATGTTCCTTTGTCTGCCCAGTCTATTTGGGAAGCTGGTGAAATTATGCAGTCGAGTAAGAATTTACTTAAACCTGCCTCTGGTGAACCGGTTGTCTCACCGCGATTGGATATGGTATTCGGTTGTTATTATCTAACAAGTTACGAAGATGGCGTACGTGGCGAAGGCAAGTTTTTCTCCGGTAAAAACGAGGCTATTCTTGCATATCAGATGGGTAATCTCCACGTTCGAGCAAAAGTCAAAGTTAAAATGAGACCGAACGAAAACAGTGATCCTGAGCTATTCGAGACTTCAGTAGGTCGCATCCTCTTTAATAATGTTATTCCAAAAGAACTTAGATTCAGAAACGAAACAATGGGTAGTAAAAACCTAAAGCGAGTAGTTAACGACTGCTTTGTGGAGCTGGGTGTTGATGAGACTTCGCAAATGGTCGACCGCATTAAGGACTTGGGGTATGAGCATGCGTTGCGTTCTGGCATGACCTTTGCAATTGGCGATGTCAATATTCCAAATACCAAGAATGACGTTGTCGGAGAAATTACTAAATCAGTAGAGCAAACTCATGATCAGTACATGGCTGGTCTTATTAGCGATGAAGAGCGACGCATTCAGACCATCACCGCTTGGAACAAAGCGCGTGATCAAATTGGAGTCGATATGCAGGCTCAGATCGACCCCAATAGCCCAGTCTTTATTGCTGCTGAGTCGGGTGCGCGAGGTTCGCCGGCACAGTTGAATCAGATGGGTGGAATGAAGGGGTTGGTGGTTAACCCTGCAGGTGACATTATCGAAACACCCATTATCTCTAATTACAAGGAAGGTTTATCTGAATTAGAGTACTTTATTTCAACCCACGGTGCTCGTAAAGGTAAAGCTGATACGGCGCTTAGGACTTCGGATGCTGGTTACCTAACTCGCCGATTAGTAGATGTCTCTCAGGATGTTATTACTACCGAGCACGACTGCGAAGCGGCTCATGGCTTAGAAGTGACTCGAGCCGAAAGTGAAGAGTTGGGAATTGATTACGCAACTAGATTAGCTGGGCGTGTTGCTTTTAAGGCAATTAAGAGCGGCAGCAAACAACTGGTTGCCAAAGGTAAAGAGATTACTAACGAGGCAGCAGCTACCATCCAGGCCGATGCTAAGATTGATTCAGTAGCGGTCCGGTCACCGATTTATTGTGAGAGCGATTTGGGTATTTGTCAGCTATGCTACGGTCGTGATTTAGCCACTGGTCAACTTGTAGAAGTTGGAGAGGTTGTGGGTATCATGGCAGCTCAAGCAATTGGTGAGCCTGGAACCCAGTTAACGCTAAAAACTTTCCATACCGGCGGTGTTTCTGGAGAGGATATTACGACTGGTTTACCTCGTGTCGATGAGTTGTTTGAATCTCGATCGCCAAAAAGTCCCGCGATAATGAGTGATATCGACGGCCGGGTTAGAATTAGGGATAAAAAAACCGGTCGGGTGATTGAAGTTGCTGCCGATCAGGTTCGCAAAGAAGATTTTGAGCTAGAAGAAGGCTTCGAGCCAAAGATTAAGAACGGGGAACTTGTTAAAGCCAAGCAAATTATTGCCAGTAATGAAAAGAAAAAAACGATCAGGGCGAATTTCTCGGGCAAAGTTAAAATTACTTCTAAGAAAATTACAGTTGAGGCGACCGAGCCATTGATTGAAGAATACAATGTTGCTCCAAATAAAACCATCAAGGTCAAGAATGGCGACGTTGTTGTTAAGAGCCAGCCTCTAACTGAAGGCCACCTTGATCTACAGAAACTTCTTAAACATCAGGGAATTGAACAGGCTCAGCGCTACATTATTAGTGGAATTCAGCAGATTTATCTGTCGCAAGGTCAGGAAATTAACGACAAGCACATTGAGATTATCTTGCGTCAGATGTTTTCTAAGTCAACAATTTTAGATGAAGGTGATTCCAAGCATATTGTTGGTCAGATTGTTGACCGATATGCTCTCCAAAAAGAGCAGAAAAAGCTCAAGGATAAAGGCAAAGAAGTGCCTGTAGCCGAGCCAATGATTTTAGGTGTTACTAGGGTTGCTTTGACTACGAAGAGTTTTCTGTCTGCGGCATCATTCCAAGAAACAACCAGCGTTTTGATCAACGCGGCAATCAAGGGTGCAAAGGATGATCTGCGCGGCCTTAAAGAGAACGTTATTATTGGACGTCTAATTCCTGCTGGTACCGGTTTTAAAGGAAAAAAGAAATAAGATGAGAGTTGACCGGGTTAATTTAATCTCGTATACTCCTGTCATAATTACTCAGTAATCAAGTTTTGTTATGCCAACAATAAACCAACTAGTTCGTAAGGGTCGTCAGCGCAAGACTTCTAAGTCTAAATCGCCTGCGCTTCATAAGGGTTTTAACTTTGTTAAAAACCGTCCTACTAATTCTCGTAAAGGTGCTCCGCAGAAGCGAGGTGTTTGCTTACAGGTCAAGACAATGACCCCTAAAAAGCCAAACTCGGCTCTTCGTAAGATCGCCCGCGTACGCTTAACTTCTGGTCAGGAAGTAACGGCTTATATACAGGGCGAGGGTCACAATCTCCAGGAGCACTCCGTTGTGCTTTTGCGCGGCGGTCGAGTTAAGGACTTACCCGGTGTTCGATATCATATTGTTCGAGGCGTACTGGATACTTCTGGCGTAGACGGTCGTAAACAAGCTCGCTCAAAGTATGGAGCTAAGAAGTCATGAGAGGTAAAGCAGCTAAACAACGACCAATAACTCCCGATGCTAAATACAACTCGACCGTTGTAGCAAAACTTATCAACCATCTAATGTTGCGTGGACAAAAGCTAACGTCGACTACTGCCGTCTATAAAGCAATGGATCGAGCAGAAAAAGAATTAAAGCAACCAGCTCTTGATGTTTTGGATCAAGCTCTCAAAAATATTGCGCCAATGGTCGAAGTTAAATCCAAGCGAGTTGGTGGTGCTACTTATCAGGTTCCAATCGAAGTTAAATCTAATCGTAAGCAAACATTGGCAATGCGTTGGATGATTGAGGCGGCTCGTTCGGCTAAAGGCACGATTGATAAGACTTTGGGCGACGAAATTGTGTCTGCCTATAAGGGCGAAGGTGCGTCGATCAAAAAACGCGAAGATGTTCATCGAATGGCCGAATCAAATAAGGCATTTGCGCATTACGCACGATTCTAAAGTACTAATTTAAGAAAAGGGTCAGCATGGCTAGGGAATATCCACTAGAAAAAGTTAGAAATATTGGAATTGCAGCTCATATTGATGCCGGTAAAACGACTGTTACTGAGCGGATACTTTTTTATACTGGTAAAAAACATAAAATCGGGGAAGTCCATGAGGGTGAAGCCGAAATGGATTGGATGGAGCAAGAGCGTGAGCGTGG
>JAGQLE010000055.1 GCA_020429585.1 Candidatus Berkelbacteria bacterium | reverse complement strand
CTGTGTAAAGCCAAACAAACTACGAACGAATAAGATTTTTTACTTAAATAAAAATAAAAAAAAAAGCGAATTAATAGGTTAAATTAGGAATAGGAATCTATACTATATAAGGGGAAATATGAAGAAAATTTGGTTAATCATACTTTTACTATTGCTGGTCGGGGGTGCCTATTGGTGGTACGGCAGTAAAGACCAAAATAATCCAAGTAAACAAGATCAGTCTTCGATCTCTAGTACTGATGCTTCTAGTCAGTAATTGTCTAAGAGCGAAACTGAGCTTAGCTATCTCTATACCGAGACTAACTTAGAAAGGCCGGAAAGCGAACTGTCTCGAACTAAGGTTTTGAATGTTTGGCAAATTGAAGATGGCCAACTTAAAAAAGTTTTAACTGATTTTGGTGTGAATAATGATGACCGTATCGGGGATCTTAAATACGTAGATGCCGATAGACGGTTATATATGGCCACCTCTGGTGGAATTTTGCGTTACGATCTGAATAATAATACAGAAGCGTATTTGATTTCTGGTGAGATGCATCAAGACAATTTGGTGTTAAATCAGCAAAGAACAAAGCTAGCCACGATTGTTGATCAGGAGCCATTTTCTGTAACTACGGGTAAGGTCGTGGTTTTGGATTTGGTGGACGGCAGTTCCCAGGAAATCCCCTTAGCAGATCTGGATTTTCCAGAAGACAGTTCAGCTCCGGCTAGTATCGGATCAGTGGGCGAATTATTGTATCCGGTTGCTTTTTCGGAAGACTCCAGCGAGCTAATAATCGAAGGCTTAGTAGGTACGGAGGCCTCCTTGCCAGAATATACCCTTGACCTTGCAACTCAAACAGTGTCGATCTCGACTCCCTATGGCGTTCGGAGATACGATAGTGATGAGTTTTCGGTTGCATTTAGCAGCTTAGGCTCTGACCAATGTTCGCTTAGCGGCCAAGACTCTGCAAAGATCATCGTGAGTAGAAATCAAACTGAGACAGCGACATACTCTAAAGGGGCTACTAATTTAGGTGTCGTAACCTTCTCGCCAGACGATAATCATTTATTGCTCAGGAGTACTCCGGCGATTACAGAAAAAACTGATCAAAAACAGTGCTCTGATCTCGTCGTTAGCTACCTAGATTTTGATTTAAGTACTCAAAACGCAGCGACAGTTAAGGATGTAGCGGTTCTATATAAAAGCTGGTTACCTGTATTGGCGCCTTTTGAGTTTACTGAACTTACAGGCGAGATGGGTAAAACTTCCAATGGTAAAAATTGGCAAGTTAAAAACTTCGAAGAGTCGTTGATTGAGTTCGGTGCGCCTGTAATTCTGCTAACTCCAAATTACAAATTAGATTTAGAGTTAATCTACAAAGCAGCAAATTAAAGAAAGACAGATAAAGACCTGTAAATCTGCAGGTCTTTATTTTGGGTAACGACTAAATTTTACTCTATTCCTTGCTCTCTTAATAATCCTTCAGGATCTTCTATTGCTGCAGCATACATAAAGTTCGGGGTGCATTGTTTGTCAGTGTGATAAAAATAGCAGCGCCGATAGTGTTGCTAGCTATAGCGATTCTCGATATTAAATTAGTATGACGTAGAATACTTTTAATAATTTTGGCCAAGGACAATTAAAATATCGGCTGGCTGAGCGATCGGGTCTTCGACGTAGTCGATATCTATAAAGTTTAATTCGTCGGCCAAGATCTCTGCCTCTCCCCTTTTATCGGGAAGATAATAAAAAGTAGTGCGAGGATGGGGATTGTTGGCATTCCCGGAGGATAAAATTTCGTAACCTCTAAACTTTAGGCTTTCTTCCAATTCTTTGGCCGAACCTTCGCTGGCGCCACCGTTTAAAATCCTAATTGTTCCTTCGAAAATTTGTTTTTTGTCTTTACTGTCTTGTTGGCCGTCCGATTGTTGCTCTGAGTCAGCATTAGGAGAATCTATAATTAAAAGGTCTTCGAGTGATTGGTCATCACTTAAGCCTCCTTGGGGTAGCTCTAGATTGGCAATTGTTGATTCGTTACTCTGACCAGTATCCGAATTTTTTGATTCGGTATTTGTTGGCTGTCGGGATTTAGTTGAGTTAAATCCAAAGAAGCCAATTGCAAGAATTATTACCAATACAAAAAAGCCACCACCTCCCTGTTTGCGCTTAGCGGCAGGTGCGTCAATTATTCTTGGTCCGGTATTTTTCCTTTTTGGTCGCGGGCGGCTTAGGGTGTCGAACGACCTCATTCCCCTCCCTTTTAGTTAATCTTGAGGATCTAAGTCCTTTGGGTCTAGGTAATCTTCTGTACTTTTAAATTTATCATATTCTTTCTTTGGATTGGGTCGATCGACATAACCGTCTTTGTGTGGAACTTTTTGTTTGGGTTTTTTATGGCCCTTATTACTCATTAAAACTCCTAAATAATTTGACTCATCATTCTGATTACTCCTAAAACCTTGCCTTGAATATCGACATGGTTGGTGTGGATGGGCGGGTATTTAGGGTTGGCAGGTTGTAACCTAATTCTATCACGCTCTTTGTAAAATCTTTTAAGGGTAACGTTTTCTTCTTCGAGCATAGCAACGACAATGTCGCCATTTTTAGGCCGATCGGTTTTTTGAATAACAACGTAATCGCCATCCAAAATGCCGTCGTCGATCATTGAGTCTCCCCTAACTCTGAGAGCGAATACATCTGGCCCCATCATCGAGCGAGGAATATCAATTGTTTCGTTGGTGCGGATAGCGGCAATCGGTGAACCGGCGGCAATAGCTCCCATTAGGGGAATGGAAAAAGTTCTTTCGTCCCAGGTAGGTGTAACCTGGATAGAGCGAGCTTCAAGCGGATCCTTGTTTAATAAGCCTTTGTCTTGGAGGGAGTTAATGTGTTCGGCGACAGTGGCAACTGATTTTAGGCCAAGATGTTGGGCAATTTCGCGGTAGCTTGGCGAGTAATCGTGGTCTTCGATATAGGCTCGAACAAAGTCTAAAACGGTTTTTTGACGAGGTGTAATTGTTGTTCCCATTGATTACTCCTTATGCAATATTTATACCAAACAAAGACCGAACTAAAAAGTTATTGACTGTGGAAAAAGCTTTCCACTCTTTGTGTTATCTCGAAGAGCAAAGAGTTTCGTTATGGAGTCTTGTTTTATTTAATATCCAGCATTGGTGTAAAACGTTTACGGCGGCCATCGGGAACGTAATGCATCTTGGTGTTTAAGCTTAGCCCGCTGGTAATGGCCCGGTCGCCAAACCGGTTTTGGATTTCGTTGATTGCCTCGGTTAAAATCATCTCCCGCCTCTCTTTTTTTAAAATTGGCTGGGTCGAATTATTTTTTGATTTTAGTTTGGTTAGTGTAATGCTGGGCATGCGGATTTGGGTAAATGGATTTAAGTCGCTACTTGGATTAGCTAGGGCCTCGCTAATTATTTTCCAAGTTAGTTTATAGATGTCGGTATCACTTTCGATTTGCTTGGTAGTATTTTGATAGCTCGCCCAGTTGCCGCGATTATGGGTGCGTAAATACAGATTGAGGCGGTGGGCAATAAAGTTATGTTTACGGAGACGCCTTCCAACTTTTTCGGCTAAGCGCGCGAGGATAGGCGGTAAATCAACCACTGCTTCGTCTCGTGGCAAGGTATATTGGTGTCCGATTGATTTTTCGCGTGCTTGCTGCCAATAAGGGGTAACTGGAGTTGGGTCGAGTCCTAAGCCGGTAAAATAAAGTTCTTTTTCGTAGGGAAAAACGATTTTTTTAAGATCTTTAAAGTCGAGTTGTGATAGTTGTAGCAGGGTATGAATACCATTGGCCCGTAGTCGTCGGCCAAGTCGCGGCCCAATACCGGGCAGTGTTTGGATATCGGTTTTTTTAAACAGCT
Organism: Candidatus Berkelbacteria bacterium; assembly: GCA_020429585.1. Taxonomy (GTDB): domain Bacteria; phylum Patescibacteriota; class UBA1384; order JACPKC01; family JACPKC01; genus JAGQLE01. Next base: position 255 of record JAGQLE010000055.1, on the reverse strand, counting down.
CGGCTCTCTTAAAGGTTAGGGCATTAAGTTTCTTAAAATCGTTATAAGTTTGTTGCTCGTGGTCATGTAGTAGGACGACGAAGCCGTTGGGCTTTTGTATTTCCCCGGCTAGTTTAGCTAAGCGTTTGCCATGAGAAACACCAACGGTAGCAGTAATAACCGAGCCAATCTCTTTTTTAATTTTAAGCTTTATCTCGGCTACGACCGAGCTAACGTAATTGGCAGTTTGAGGTGGGGGTATGTTTTGAAGCTCTG
>JAGQLE010000054.1 GCA_020429585.1 Candidatus Berkelbacteria bacterium | reverse complement strand
GGATTGGTCGTTAGGCAGGAAACTGCCAGAGTCGAGAAGGATAATTCGCTGCTATACGAAATGACTTATCTTGGCAGAGAAATACGCATTAACGATATTCTTGTAGCTAAACCTGTTTTTATGTCAGAAAACGACGAATTCTTTGCCTATATCTACGAACGGCCTTGGGTCAAAATAAGTATCGACGAAATGAAAAAAGACTTACAGATAGCGGATTTTAAGAAATCCGTAGCTTCGATGTTAGCCGACCTCAATATAACTGGATCTATTAGGAAGATTTTTGCTCCCAATGCGTCGGCTAAGGCGATTGAATTTAGAAACCCGATTACCAGAGGGTTTGCCGACAAGAACAAGCTTCCCGATCTCAAGCTGGTTGATAGAAGTAATAAGAAAGAATAGATCAAGTACGAATAAATCAGAAGTAGCAAGACCACAACGACCGACCTCAAAAAGACCTCTACAACAGACTCAGAGGTCTTTTTTAATGAGCGAGCATCAAACTAAAGCACAGGAAGATAGCAAAGCCAACTTGGCTGGGTTCTTTGATGTTCTCATTCAAATGGATCTTGAATCAAAGGAGGAACATGAAGCTGAGTGAGATAGAGATTATCCCAGTAAAACCCCAAGGTGGATTAGTTGCTTTTGCCAGTTTGGTCGTAAATGACTCGATCTATTTAGGCTCAATTGGAATCCACCAACGCTTAAGTGGCGGATACAGAGTTGTTTATCCAACCAAGAAAGTTGGAGTAAGAGATGTTTCCATTTTCCACCCGATTAATCGGATGACTGGAAAATTAATTGAAACAGCAATCGTCGAAAAATGTGAAGAATTATTCGAAAAAAGTGATGAACGAAATGATCGATACAGTAAAGCTCGTGGTCAAGTTAGATAATCCAATTCCTAGCAATGCCAAGTTTCCTAGACTAAGATCTATATCCCCTAATTACCGAGGCCTTTTCAGTGTAGTGTCTAATCCCTCTGCTGCATCGAAAAAACTTGGTAAATACGAGCCCAGGCTTAAATACACTCAAAGACCAAGAAAAGGCGGCTTCGGCTGCGAATATGAGCTAGAAATTGAGCTTTCTCTACCTAAGTTAGTTTTCAACGGCAGTAACCTTGATGAACTTACAGATTCTCATTTTCCTGAAATCTTACAAAGACTAAAGGAAGAGATTAGAGAAAGAAATATATGGCTCTTTACTAGGCAAATCCAAGAAGCTGAAGTCAGATCTATCCACTACAGTAAGAACATCGTTTACCAAGACTACACCTCCTGCAGCTCGATCCTAAACATCTTAGCAGCAGCCGATATAAGTCACGTCTATGATCTTCAGAAAACTGACTTTCGCAATGGTCGAGTCTTTCACGTTCATACTAATTCTTTAGATATTGCCATTTATGACAAAATAGCAGACTTGCAGCGAGCAAAAATTAGCGACAAGAGAGCCGAAGAAAAAGACAACTATTCACAACTAAAACTGCTAGAAACCCTTCCGAAACAAGACCCCCTATCAGTACTAAGATTTGAAGTTCGATTAAACGGCAAAGATAAGATTAGGCGTAGCCTATCATGCGTAGAATCTAGTTATGACTTGGTTTTTGAACAACTTTATTCCGAAGAACTAGCTAAAAAAGTATTAATTGCTTATTGGGCTGAGTTTTTTGGAAAGATTAGGAAAATTGATCTCGATCAAAACACGCCAATAGATTTACTTGAAAATATCCTCAGGGAACCCACACTAACAGGGCCACAACAGGGCCTGGCACGCCTAGGAATGGTGATAGTTTCTGCAGAATCCGATTCTCGTCACTTACGTAATCTCCTAGAGGATAGGTTTGGCAAAAACACTTGGAATAGAATTAAAAAACTTGCCGAAACTCCCCATAAATCCAGATACAAATCACTAATTGAACTCGAAAAACAACTAAAAGATTTTCAACCAATTCGAAAAGAAATGTTCAACTTATGAACTGGGGCTTATTGTTATTAAATGTTATATTGAAAAGGAACTATGAAAACTAAAGCTTTTCTCATCGCAAGAGTTTCCGACCCAGAGCAGAGGTCGGCCCTACCTGGCCAGGTCAGTAGGCTTAAAGAATACGGCAAAGACAATAATTACGACTTTGAATTATTCGAATTCGACGAGAGCGCTTATAAAGATAACCGAAATACTTTTTCTGAAATCGTCGAGAAAATCAGAAATTACCCAGAAAAGAGTGTCGTGGTCTTCGATAAAATCGATCGATATTCTAGGGACTCGACTCAATCTGAAATCAAGATCTTAGACTCTTTACGCAAAGATGGAAAAATCGAACTCCACTTTCCCTCTGATGGGTTATTTGTCCATAGGAATTCGCCAGCAACAGATCTATTTAGATTGGGTATTGGTTTAGCCTTGGCAAAATACTACTCGGACTCAATTAGAGATAACGTTAAGCGAAAAATTGAACAAAAGCTCCGTGACAGCGAATGGCCTGGCAAAGCTCCAATAGGCTACCTAAACGAAAGAATCGATAAGAAAAACACAACGGTTAAACTTGATCCAGAAAGAGCAGACTTTGTAGAAAAAATATTTGAATTACGAGCCTTGGGCGAATCATACGAATCCATTGCCAAAAAAATGTTTAAACTTGGCTTAAGAAGCAACACTGCCAAACGTCGTCGAATGACCAAGGGTGGAATTGAACATATAATCAACAACCCCTTTTATTACGGCGTCATGAGATACGATGGCAAGCTTTACCCTCATAAGTACAGGCCGATAATCACAAGGAAACTCTTTAATCAGTGTCAGGATGTAAACAATGAACGAGCTTTTCACAAGACCAAGAGTAGAGAAAATGACCGTGGCGATGGCAAGGGTTCGGTTTACACCTTCAGCAGCCTTTTAAAATGCGGTTACTGTGGCTGCAGTATTAGCTCCTATGTCAAAAAAGGTCATGTCTACATGAGATGTACCAAGGCGAAAGGAAAATGCCTCCAAGGCCATCTTAAAGAGCAACCCGTACTAGATGAAGTTGAAGTGTTGTTAAGTAAGTTTCAGATGACCGAGGTTGAGGTTAAAGATATTATCGCAGATCTCAAAATAAAGCACGACGATCAGCAGCAGTACTACACTCAGAGAATCGAAAAAGTAAGATCTGAAAATGAATCAATCAGAAAGAAGAAGGAATTACTCTACCATGACCGATTAGACGGACGTATTACTGTCAATCAGTATGACAAATATTTAGAAGAACTAGCTGAGAGAGAGGAAGAGCTAAATGCAGAGTTCTCACAGCTAACTAGTAACGATACGAGTTTTATGGTTACTGCTTCATACCTGTTAGAGATTGCAAAAGAAGCACCAAGATTATTCCGCAGTTCGAAACCAGCCCTACAGCGTAAATTGCTTAAGTTCGTACTTTCGAACCTCACAATTAAAGGAAATAAGATCGATTTTAACCTAAAAACACCCTTCGATACGATCGCAGAGTGCTCTAAAACTTCAAATTGGCTCCCGGGGTCGGACTCGAACCGACAACCTACTCGTTACACGTAATCCTCATGTTTCCATGGGGCGCGGACTATCTCATCACCCACTAGGGGTGCAGGGCGTATAGTCTCTGAACCTTCTCCAAGAGGAGCTTGGCTGCGGATTGCCTCACCAGATGACAGGATCTGATAGGGGTTTCCCGCAATTAACCCTGTTTTTCAACCATCTTTGCAGATGGAAGCTGCAAAATGCCTGCATGAAATTCTCGGTGGCAATTAGCACAAAGGAGTACGCATTTATCAAGTTCTTTTCGAACTCTTTTCCATGCATATGTATATCCTTTGGCAGCGATGCCAAAATTCTTTGGAAGACTCATCGAGATGATGAAAATCCAAGGCTTCTGGACATCTGTCATAGCCACAGATCAAACACTTATTGCCTAAGTACGCTCTTGCCATCTCTTTTACCTTGCGTCTCCGCTTAGCAACGGTGGCAATCATATACTCACGCCTGTCGGCATAGGTTCGTTTTTTGGTCATTAATATTATTATGACACAAAAATCTTGTGTTACAGCGAGTTGCTCTGCCATTGAGCTACCCGGGAATAAAGTTTTTAACATCGAAATTTTAGCGCAAATCTGATCAGTAATCAAGATTAAGCTCTTGGCCTCTACTAGCTAGTGCGCTAAGTTGCTATAGTTTCTTTAAGGAGTTATATGAAAAACTATTGGCTACTTATTTTTCTTTTAGGTTTGATTATGGGCTATGTGGCCTATCCAATTTTTTCCGATCGCAATACCACCACCAGCACTTTTACCGGCGAAGCAACGGTTAAAGCCGCACCCGACGAATACATTTTTTATCCCCGATACGAAGCCGAAGGTGAAACGGCCACTGAGGCCAACTCTAAGGTCGCCGAAATCGGTAATGGTGTAGTCGATAAATTGGTCGAGCTCGGAGTAGACAAATCCAAGATCTCGACTAATACCTATAGCTCTCCTGGTTATCCAGCTTATCCTCTCGAAGAAACAACTGATTCGAACAAAATTTCGGCTGAATATTCATTAACAGTGACTATCGATAGCTTTGAATTAGCTGAAAAAGTTTTGGAATATCTATCTGGTACCGAAGTAATTGGCAGCCTAAGTCCCCAAAGCACCTTTAAAGAGGAAACTCGTAAAAAACTAGAGGCTGAGGCCCGAACCAAAGCTCTAGCCGATGCGCGAATGAAGGTTGAAGATACAGCTGAGGCACTGGGCGTAAAAGTTGGCAATCTTGTTTCGGTCTACGACCAATCGTTTGGCGGGCCAATTTTTGCCGCCGAGGACACGGCCGCCGTCTCTCGGGATTTAGCCGTGCCCGAGATCGGGTTTACTTCGCCCGAGCTCTTAACTGGCGAGCAAGATGTCAACTATTTTGTGACTGTTGAGTTCGAGCTAAGAAACTAATATTTAATTGTCTGGCCGTTAATTTTGTCGAAGCCGTTTTTGATTAATTGACGCAAAATCTGTTCGTCGACATCAGCTAACTTCTTAATGTACAAACAGGCTTTGCCTGTACTATGTTTGCCTAACTTTTTAAGTAGATCCTTACTCATGCCGTAACCAGGCATAATGTAAAGGGTTAAGGCTTGTTTACGGGGCGAAAAGCCGGTCGCCATCCATTCATTCTCTTGGCCAGCGGAATTTATGTATTT
>JAGQLE010000053.1 GCA_020429585.1 Candidatus Berkelbacteria bacterium | reverse complement strand
ATTCTTTTTTGGTTACATCTACTAAATCTAGATCTTGCTCACCGATCGCTGGCAAAAACTCTTTTTTGTTAAAGTCAAAAATATCTTTATACGAATCGGAAAAGTTGGCCTCGCCATCTATGCCAAGATTTCCAATATGGGCGACGGCGGCCGGATTTATATCCTTAATAAGGCCGACTAGTGTTTTGGTAACGGAGTTGTTGGTCGTATTGCTGATAAGGGCAATTTTAGTCGCACTGGGATTTAGCTTAATACCCTCTTCGCTTTGATTATCCTGCTGAGCCTGGCTGCTATTTAGTTTAGTATCAGGTTTATTTAAAATAATAAAACCAACTATTCCTAAAATGATCAGGCCAAACAGTAAACGTATCATCTTCATTGCCTGCACCCTAACAGGAGATTTTGTTTTGATCAAGTCTGTGTTTTAAAAAATGATTAAATTTATCTCAAAACTTTTTAAATTGAAAAAGTTAATTTGTATTTAATAATTAGCATGAGAAAATTATTTTGGAGTAATAATGCGCATACTATTCATCGATGACGAGAAGGATCTGCTTGAAACTCTTGTTGAGGAATTAAAAAGAAAATATAAAATTGACGCAACTTCCACTGGTAAAGACGGCCTATATAAGGCACAAGTTAATTCATACGACCTGGTTGTTTTAGACTTAGGCCTGCCTGATATGGATGGCATTGAGGTTCTAAAAGAGATTAGAGTTGATGGTGCTACTACTCCGATTTTAATCCTAACCGGCCAGAGCGAAATCGAAAAAAAGGTTGCTCTCTTGGATGCCGGTGCCGACGATTACTTAACCAAGCCTTTTAGTCTTGATGAACTTAAAGCAAGGATCAGGGCCCTGTTGCGGCGTGAGTTTGAAGCTAAAACCAATGTTCTTGAGGTTGCTGATCTTAAACTCGATTCCGAAAGAAGGTTGGTTTGGCGCAATAGCCAACAAATCAAGTTGCGTCGACTTGAATTTGATCTTCTTGAATTCTTAATGAAAAACCAGGGCAAGGTGGTTTCCCGGGCCAAGATCCTAGAACACGTTTGGGGTTCGGACGTTGACCCAATGAATAACTCAATCGACGTTCATATTAAACACTTAAGAGATAAAATCGATCGTGATTTTGATACAAAGTTGATCGAAACACTACATGGTGAGGGGTACAAGCTTGACGAACAATCTTAAATTGTTGGATCTCGATAGCTTTAAAACTAAGCTCGAGCGTGAATTAAGTGTAGTTTTTGATGAGTTTGAGAATAATTTTGATTCAAATTTAACCTCTGCGCTTAGGGATTTTGTTTTGCGAGGAGGAAAGCGCTATCGTTCGTGGCTTATATATTTGGGATATAACTTTAATCAGGTTAAAGAAATTTCTAGTCCATTTTTAAGATTATGTGTGGCAATTGAGCTAGTGCATGCCTATCTATTAATCCACGATGATATTATGGACGAGAGTAAGCTTAGACGTGGCCAGCCAACTGTTCATGAGGTATTCGCCAAGAATAAAGATTTAGCATACGGCACGACAATGGCAATTTTAGCTGGTGATTTGGCTCAATCTCTGGCTTATGAGCTGATTAGTAATACGGATTTTAACGCCTTGCGGGTAGTAGAAATAATCAATTCGCTCAGTTCAACGCTTAACTCAACTATTCTCGGTCAAGAGCTGGACGTGGGTTTTAGTCACTTGTCGCCGACTGAGGAAGAAGTGATCGATATGTATCGACTCAAAACCGCCAGCTACTCATTTGAGTTACCGTTAAAAATTGGCTTAATTGCCTCCGGTACAGAGTATGATCTCGATTCATTGCGAAGGTTTGCTCAGAATACGGGCATTGCTTTTCAGATTCGAGACGATGCTCTGGGGTTGGTTGGTTTGCCGGACGAGACCGGTAAGGCCTTGGGTGAGGATATTAGCCTAGGCAAGCAGACATTGCTTACTGTTGCGATGAAATCTAGAATGTCTACCAGTCAGAGCGAGCAATTTAATAGGGTATTCGGACAAAAAAAGCTTACTTCGAAAGACATCGAAATATTCAAGAACTTGGCGATTGAGTCGGGGGCGATGGATCACGTTAACGATTTAGCAGAAAAGTACTTAGACTCAGCCTTGAGTGATATTACTGAGATTGCCGATATTAATGAGTTAGTCGAAAATCAGTTACGAACGTTAGTTGAGAATATAAACAAAAGAAGCAAATAGAGAGGGGGTGGTTTGGATGAAAGAGTTAATCAAAGAGGCTTTAACTAACGAAGAAGCCAGAGAAGAGCAGGCATTAGAAAAGTTGGCGCTTAACAATGCAGAAGCTGCAATCCCCTGGCGCTAATAGGATGCCATAACACAAGGAGTTGAGTAAAGTATAATAAATGCTATGAAAAATAATTTTCTTACTCAACTCTTTGATTATTTCATCTCTCCAAGGTCTAAATCTGAAGACGGGAAGAGGAAAGAATATATTTTAAATTCTTTACTCTTGGGAACGTTCGGACTGTCACTATTGGCCTTGGCTGTAACCATATTCGCAGGTGAATTCAGCGCTGATTTTAGCTCGTTTGTTTACCCTCTGGTTTTTATATATCTTTTTGTCCTCTATCTATTTTCTCGCGGACTAAAATTGTATGTTGCTTCCTTAGGGTTATTAGTTTTTTATTTTAGTTCGGCTACTTTATTATCTGTTTCGTTTGGAGTGGAAAATCCTTATATCTATCTTATTTATGCCATGGTAATCACGCTTGCTGGTATATTGATTGAATCTAGGGCTGCATTTTTTGCGGCTTTGATTACGGAGGTGGTACTAGTTGGATTAGCTCATTTTCAGTCTATGGACTTGATACGGCCAGATTTATCCTGGAAGTATACGGATGTTTTAGTGGAAGACATCTTTGTTTTTGGCGGAATACTAGTTGTTATTGCTGCTATCTCCTGGATAGCTGGGCGTCAGATGGAAAATTCCTTAGACAGAGCTCGTAAATCAGAAAAAGCCTTGCTTAAAGAAAGAAACCTATTAGATGTCAGAGTTAAAGAGCGAACCGAAGAACTGCGTAAGGAGCAGCTGCAGCGTGTTACTCAAGTTGAGCAGTTAGCCGAGTTTGGTCGCGTCTCGTCCGAACTTATTCATGATTTGGCCAATCCCCTATCGGTGATCTCAATCAACCTCGAGAAACTAAAAAAGAGCGACAACTCCCGAGTTGTTACAAGGGCTTTAAAAGGTGCTCAGAAAATGCAAGATTTTATTGATGCAACCCGTAAGCAGATTCAGCAACAGGATGTGGCCGAAGAATTTGAGTTAGTCGAAGAGATTTCGGGTGTATTACGAGCCCTCCAAGTAAGGGCCGCTAAATACGAGGTTGAGCTGAAGTTTGATTTTAAGGATAAGATATTATTAGTCGGTAATCCTGTTCGGTTCTACCAAATTGTCACCAACTTGGTTTCTAATGCCATCGATTCCTATGCAGAAGTTGATCGTAAAGGTAACCGACTAGTTAAAGTGAGCCTAGAGGAAAAGAATAATGTTGTTATTGTTAAAGTTGTAGATTTTGGGTCAGGAATTTCCAAAAAAAACCTGGGGAACATTTTCGACCCGTTCTTTACAACCAAGAGTCGTCAAGATGGGACAGGCATCGGCTTGTCGTTTAGTCGACGTTTAGCAGAAGAGATTTTTGGAGGGGAGCTTGTCGTTAAGAGTGTTAAGGACGAAGGCAGTCAATTTACCATCACAATTCCTAAAAAATAGACTTGCTCAAGATTGTCTAAGGTTAATTGAAGATTCTCAGCAGCCAGACGGTAGTTTTTTGAGTAGCTCCAGTCCGCAGCTTATACCTTTTATTTCTAAAAAATGGTATAAAACTACTTTTTTTACTTCCTTGATACTCGAAAATATTGTCGAGAGTAAATCTATCTCTAAGGAAAAAGCGGTAGGTTTTTTAAAATCGGAAAAAAGTAATAATTGGACTTTTAATTATTGGTCTCGGACCAGCGCGCAGTATAAGGATTTGCCTTACCCAGATGACCTTGATGACTCAGCCTGTGCCTGGTCTAGTCTATATTTGTTTGATTCCAAATCCTTAAAACCCGAGGGTTTAGCCATAATTACCAAGGTTCTATCAGCAATCGAAAAAATGCCCGGAGGGCCCTATCGGAGTTGGGTTGTAAGTCCAGAAGCTAAAGAAGTTTGGCAGGATGTCGACATTGCAGTTAATGCTAATGTGGCTTATTTTTTGCAACTACTGGAAATAGAATTACCCAACCTTAATAGTTATCTAGATAAGGCTCTAATCGAAAAAGGTTATCATTCTCAATATTATGCTAGCGAATATCCAATACTATATTTTTTGTCGCGTTTAAACTTAAAGAACAGTAATCTGGTTATTGAATACTTGGAGTCAAAAGTTGATTCGGAGCTAGTTGAGGGGTCGGTGCTTAAAACCGCCCTAGTCGCCAACTCACTAAGAAATTTGAATCGATGGCCCTCTTATCAAAAGGTAGTAAATATTTTAGCCGGACTAACTATAGATGAGATTAAAGAAGAGCCATTCTGCCTTGATCCATCTCTGGGCGGTATTAAATATTTCGCCGGTTCCAAGGGGTTAACTGCATCATATGTTTACCGTGCTTTAACATCTAATAAAGTCTCTAGTTCTACTACTAGGCTTTCAACTTATGAGAATGTCCATCGCCAAGTATTGATCAATGCTTGGAGTAAGGTCGATAGGGGTTCGTTACTCGGCAAGGAGCTTAAGTTGTTTTCTAGTATCCAGAGTAGTAAAGATGTTAATCGAGAAATTACTACTTTTCCCTATTGGTTTGCCACGAATTTTTCTAGAAATAATAAGTTTAACGAGCAGGTCATAAGACTCTGTGAGGCAAGTTTTTGGGGTTGGATCGCCTATACGATTTTTGATGACTTCTTAGATGAAGAGGGGCAAACTAAGCAGTTGCCTTTGGCTTGTTTGGCGCAGAGAGAATTAACAAAAATCTACGACTCTTTTGACAATGCTCAAATCACGTTTTGTTTTAACCGGCTTATGAAGGAGGTAGACGAAGCTAATGCTTATGAAGTGACGAGTTTAAGGTCTACTAATCATAATCCTCAAAAGATAGTTCCTGATTTAGCTTCAATTGCCAGCAAATCAGTTGGCCATCTACTTGGTCCCCTGTCGTTTTTAATTATGGCACGGGTTGATCAGGCTCAAATCGAGATGATCGAGAGAATTTTAAGATCTTACCTGGTCTTAAAGCAATTAAATGATGACTTGCACGACTGGGAGCAAGATTTGCAGTCAGGCCAGATTAATCCGGTTACATCCAGATTAAGAGTTTCGACTGGGGTAAAGGCAAGTTTAATCGATTTAAAGATGATTTTTTGGAAGAAGATTATTGATGAGTTTGATTATGAATCAGAAAAAATTGCTAAATCTGCCCAAAAATTAATAAATAAGCAGAAAGTTGTTAAGGCGGATTTTTTAACCTGTCTGATTGATCAATTTAGAGGTTCAATCAAAAGGACAGTTGAAAGTAAGGAGGAATCAATTTCTTTTATTAAAACGTTCGTTAAATAGATATTTAATCGTAATTTAATTACCAAAAATGTAATCTCCGCCTTAGAACCTTTACAGATAAGGAGGTCGCTTTTGGATGGTGACTGAAAAACGAACTAGAGAAAGTCAGGTTTTTCATGACTTGGCTAATAAGCTCATGATTGCTCAGTCTTTCTTGATGGAAGTTGAGGAATCAGGAGCTAATCCCGGCTTGCTATCTAGCGAGCTCCGACGATCGTACGACATAATTAACAGAGCAAGGGAATCGAGTTGTGACTGCTGGAAGAGCGAGTTTGAAGAATCTATTGTAAGAATAATTAAAACCGTTCAGTCAATGCGAAGCTTGAACGACTCGAGGTGTCTCAAATACTTTGAGGATTTTCTTACGACATTCTTTAGGAAAGATCCTTCTTCTCGCAGTATTAAGGTTATGATATCGGAACTGCTACCTGTTCTTGAACGTCTGGCTTCTCCCACTTACCTAGGAATTTTTTACACTACGAATCCTGGCTTTGATAATACGGTTGATCCAGAGATTGAAGATCTGATGATCAATCTAGTTAAGAATTCAATCGAGGCGAGAGCGAGTATTATCTCAATTTACGTTGCAGTCAAGCATGATCATCTCGTATTGATCTTTGACGACGACGGGATAGGCGTTGATCCTAGGATCCTTAAACTTTTGAAGAGTGGCTGTGCTGTATCTCAAAAAGGGCCTGGCCGAGGATTAGGCCTGCAAAGTGTTCGCCATTTTGTAGATCAAAGAGAAGGGTTTTTCGAGATTAGTTCTGCACTTGGCGAAGGTACAAGAATTGTTCTCTCAATACCACTTTTTCAGGAGCCGTAAGGCTCCTTTTTCTATTGACAAATCCTTATTTTGCGGTACAATGCCTGCGTTCCCTAAATGGGAGCTTTTTAAATACCTGAATTCAAGTTATTAACAGGTTAGAGAGCTTCCTGAATTACGGCTAAAAATTGGCAAAAATTGGCTTCTGGAAGGCCTCAGAATGGGGTCTCTAAGGTGCCAATCAAGCGAACCCCGATTAATACTCGGAGTAGTAGCTTTAGGGTAACAGGAGTGATTTCACTCAATAATATGAAAAACTTTAACCTTAAAGGGAGGGTCCTGAGAGGTTACAGAAAAACTGCTTTAACAATCGGATTTGGTGCGGACTTGCTTACAAACGGTTTAAAAAACCGCAAGTTTGTTGCTACCGGTCTATTAGGTAAATTGATGGCCATAGCATTATTGCTTGGCTTGATACCTACTCAGACCCCTAGTTCGGAACTCAATACTGCTCAAAAGACTAGTGAGCCTAAGGCTAAGGTTCAGCTAGTTATTAGCGCTGATGGTCTTGATGTTGCCTCGTCTCAAAAAAACTTAGAGACTACTGTTGTCGAATCTAAGCATGAGGAAACCGAGCGAATTGCCCGTGAAGAAGCGGAAAAGACTACTCAGAAGGTAGTTGTAGCTACGGCTCAAACCTCAGCTCCTGCCCCTGCTGTTACCGACGTTCCCTTCGAACAGAAGCGTGCTTTAGCTCAGCGAGCTGCTGCTTCTTATGGTATTGACTGGAAGATTCTAGAAGCAGTCTGGCAGGTAGAGTCTGGTAAGCGTTATTATACCAGTGTCAGTTCTTACGCTGGCGCTCAGGGTCCGATGCAATTTATGCCCGCTACTTGGAGAGCTTACCAAGTTGACGGAAACGGCGACGGATATGCTGACATCCATAACGCTGAGGACGCTGTCTATGCGGCAGCCAACTACTTAGCGGCTAACGGCGGTGCCCACGATATCGACCGTGCCTTACTCGCCTACAACCACGCTCAGTGGTACGTTGATAAGGTTAAAAACTTAGCAGCTACCATTTAATAAACAAAACCCCGAGAGATCGGGGTTTTGTTATTGCTAACTGTCCGACAATCGATTAAACTAACACGTTTCCCTATTGGGAAAATATTCTTGGAGGTGATTAACAATTAGAAAGTTGGCGAAGGCTGTTTTAGATAGCAGCAAAAAGATACTTCAGCCTTATCGACTTGCTCTCTGGAGTGATATGTCGAAGGCATTTGAGCTTTGTTTGGCAATCCTTGAAGCGTCTGGGCAAGATCAGTCGCTGAGCGGAAAGCAGAGAAAAAATTTTGAAAAATGCCGAGACTACGTTCGGGTTAGAGCAGAAAAGCTTGATCCGGTTACTATTAATAAGTTGGCGAGAAAAGTTGCTGAGGATGTAGATACGACTGCGTCCTTTTACATTGTGTATTCGATTTTTGAGTCCAAGGATGAAGAAGTCGACAGATCGGTGGCACTTATCAACCTTATAAATGATGAACGTCTTAAAATGGCGAGTCGAAGTAGGGGTGGTAACTTGTCGGGACCGGCTTTTCGGGGGCTTAATTTTATCCTGGGTATTTTAATACTAACCAACTCCACTACCTGGAAAAACTTTCTTGAGCAGGTTTTTGCTGGATGTGAGGCGGCACTCAGTGGTTTTAAGAGATTAGTTCATCTTTGGAAGTCCTTTGATGTAAAAATTTGTCCGGTAGATTCTGGGACGTGGACGCTTGATTATCAAAAAATTGCGGTTGCTGACCGGGTTGCTTATGGCTTTGATAATCTCACTGTTAATTTGCCTATACCGAGCCAGCAGCTTGCAGGAATCTTATTATTTATCGGCAAGATTATAAATGATAAGCAAAATTCGAATCAGGAAATTTTTAAGCTAGCGACCTGGTACAAAGTCAATGTCGATTATTTCACTCAGCTTGAGAAGGAGATGCGGCAAGAGTTAATTGACCGGCCAAAATATCCTGTGCGTCCGAATGGCCTCGATAAGATGAAGATCAGTATTTGCGATCAATTACGGGGCTTCGTACAGCTTTTTCCTAGTGAGGATTTTCCAAATTTCCAGGCTAAAGTCTGGATCTGGAGTGATTTCGTCGAAACATGGGAGTGTTACTCTTATGATTTCATAGAGGCTAGCCAGGAGCTAGCAATGGACAATCTTTGGGAGGTATTTGAGTTGGTTTTGAGGTTTAGCGCAGCTTATTGTTTTTGGTGGCTGGTGACAGGCCAGGGTAAGAAGGAATCGAAAGCTGTTGGCAGTACTTCAGTTGCTAGGCGTCAGTCTAACGAAGAAGGGTCAGTTGTTAGAGGGCATTTTAGGCGGCTTCCTAATGGTCATGTTGCCTCTGACGAGGCAGTGCGACTAGTTAAGGAGAAATTCCTAATTGAGTTGCCAGTAGGTATGACTTTTGTTGGGAGTTACAATCGAGGTGTGAGCGAATTAGAAATCAAAGAGTTCGAAAAGATACCAGCTCTTCCGGGCTTTGATTTCAGCTTTCGACAGTTCGGTTTTAATCCTGGCTAAGATTAACGGGTTGAATAGGAGGTATCTATGTGAACCGTAGAAAAGGTAAATACCTGGTGGATCAGAATTACCTGAGAGATTGGCTTAGATCTCTAGATCTTTCCAGTCTGGGTAGCTTTAAGACTAAAACGATTATCTATTTTCCAGGCTTAAACCCTCTTTGTAGATCAGGAGAGGAAAGTCAGAAGCTTGGGGAGAATTTAAAAAGAAGATCGGACTCCAGAATTTTTTTTCTTGATAACTTCGAGAGAATTCCGATGTTTGCGACTTATGTTGCGAGTTGCTTGGAACTCTATAGTAGTGTGAGAGTAGGTGACGCTTCGCGAATAGCGACGCGTCTCATTGATCAGCTATGGGGAAAAGTGCGGCATCGTCAGTTTTTCGGGTACGCCGAAGATGCGTGTAATTTTCACCCTGGGGTTAAGGGTAGATGGTATGTTGTATATCGCTACCTAAATCTTAAACATTCCGGCCT
>JAGQLE010000052.1 GCA_020429585.1 Candidatus Berkelbacteria bacterium | reverse complement strand
ATCACGTCTTTCAGGTTCGGCTATTGTGTTGAGTATAGCGCTCTTTATATATTGTTAGTAGGTAATGTTAGGAGTTGGGATGAGCGACGATAAACAAGATCTTCCAGAGCTACTTACTTTGGCCGAGGCAGCGGAGCAGCTAAAAGTACACCCGAATACTTTGAGGAACTGGGATAAAAGCGGGCTACTTGTAGCAAAAAGAATAGGTGTGCGTGGCTTAAGACGGTATGCAAAAGAAGACCTCGTAAAATTATTGGAGAGGAACGATGACGAACAATCAGAAAATTCTAAAAGCTAAGGGTAGACCCTTACTTCAGTGGGTTGGAAAAAAACCACTAGAGAAAGTTGAATATTTTCCCGCCCAGGAAAAAGAAGTCTACGGCGATAAAAAAGCCAAGGAATTTAATAAGCTTTTTTGGGGAGATAATCTACAGGTTCTATCTCATCTACTTAAGGATTACCGAGGAAAGGTGGATCTGATCTATATCGACCCACCTTTTGATAGTAAGGCGGATTACGTTAAGAAAGTTAGGATTAGAGGAGAACAAGTTTCAGGTATAAAGCAGAGTCTAATAGAAGAAAAACAATACGCTGATATTTGGGAAAACGATGAATACCTGCAGTTCATGTATGAAAGATTAATGATACTGAAGGAGCTTCTTTCTGATACTGGAAGTATCTATATACACCTAGATTGGCACAAGGCTTCATATTTGAAGATTTTGATGGATGAGATTTTTGGACAAGACAATTTCACCAACGAGATAATTTGGTACTACTGGAACAAATTCCAAATGAGAGATATGGGTTCATATGCTCGAAATCACGACAATATATTTGTTTACGCCAAGGACAAGAGCAGGGTTAAATTTTACCCTCAAACTCAGCAGCTAGACAGGCCAAAAAAACTCAAAAAAATTTACTGGGATGCGGATAAAGGACGAATACAGAACGTCAAAGATGATAAGGGTAAGGTGGTGTACGAGGAGGTTCACGACGAGAAAGTGGATGATGTTTGGGATATTCCATATCTTGGCACAACTGCTAAGGAGAGAAGCGATTACCCGACTCAAAAGCCAGAGGAATTAATAAAAAGAATAATAAATTCGTCTTCTGAACCAGGTGACTTAGTCCTTGATTGTTTTATAGGCAGTGGAAGCACCGCTGCGTCCGCCCAAAAACTCGGACGGAAGTGGCTGGGCTGTGATATTAACATTGGTGCAATCCAGACAACTACAAAAAGACTAACCCAAATAATTAATGAGCAAAAGGGTGATAGCGGTTTAGTTGAGTCTTTTTCTGGATCTCTAGGATTTAAAGTATTTGCAGTCAACGACTACGACATCTTTAAAAACGAAGTTGAAGCCAAAGATATTGTGATGGACATCTACGGAGTAGAGCCCATTAAGCGAAGCTACTTTGATGGAGTCCTGGACAATAAATACGTGAAAGTCATGCCGCTAAATCGTGTCTGTAACAAACTAGATATATCCAAGCTTTTAGAGACCATTCAATCAAGGAGTGATGAGTTCAAGCCAAAAAGTAGCTCTTCGGCAGATGAAACTATATATGAGCAAGGCGTCTTGATGATCTGCTCGGGAATGGAAACAGATATTCACGACTACCTTAAAAGAGAGAATAAAACTGGAGTTGAAGTCGAAGTTAGAGATTTATTGACCCACAAAAAAAGCTTGATCTTTAAAGAGAAGCCAGAGGCAAGGATTTCTATTGAAGTCTCTGGGAAAAACTTAAAAGTGACATTGCAAGAGTTTTACTCGCCAATCTTGATGAGAAAGCTCGAAATAGAAAATGAAAAGTCGGTCAAGGACGAATCTAAAGCTAGGGTAGAAGATTTTAAGCAAATTATAGATAGCGTAGCGATTGATGTGGACTATGATGGCAAGCTATTTAATGCTGAAGTCATGGACGTCCCAGGCAAAAAGGATTTAATAGCGGGAGTCTATGATTGGGAATACAAAAAACATGGGAAAAACACTGTAGCTGTTAAATTGGTTGATGTTTTAGGTGACGAGTATTTTGAGACTTTTGATGTGGAAGTGAAATGAGTAGTAGTTTCTTGGTAGATAAGCTACAAAGCCTCGTTTCAGATTGGCGTAACAATAACTATGCGAATACATTGCCTGAGACAAGAAATATTCTCGAACATATTACTAGGATTGGCTTTCTACATAGACCACAGCTAGAGGCTCTAGAGACTTACATTTATCTTAAAGAGGTTGTAGGCAATAGACCTACGGTTGAGATCATTAAGGGCCTGTTTACTGACGAAAAAGAACTACTTCAGGGAATTGGTGTTTCAAAAGAAGAGGCTTTTGATCTCCTGGGCAATAAAGAGGCAATTGAAGCTTTGCTCACTGAGAAATTTGGCGAGTCCTTAGATTATGCAAATCAGGTTTATGCCTTAACGATGGGTTCGGGAAAGACCATCTTGATGGCAGCATTTATGATCTACGACTTTGTTCTTTCTTATTACCACCCAAAAGACAGAAGATTCGGTAAAAATGCTTTAGTTTTTGCCCCAGATAAAACAATCATTGAAAGCTTGAAAGAAATTAAGTCCTTCGACTATTCAAAGATCGTTCCTAAAGAGTACTTAAATGTGTTGCTGGGTCTAAAATACCATTACCTAGAAGATACAAAATCAGCCTTAGCTCCTATAGGAAATTACAACGTTATCGTAACCAATTCTCAAAAAATCATACTCAAGACCAAGAAGGAAGCAACAAGAAGTCTATTATCTGATTTGCAGGAACTAGAGAAAAGAGAAGTTGAAAATAAACGCTTGGCGGCAATTAGAAACTTAGAGAGCTTGTTGATTTTCGTTGATGAAGCACATCATTCTTATGGAAAAAGCTTGGAGGGTTCACTTAAGAAGACTCGGCAAACAATAAATTACATCCATGGCAATAAGCCGCTGGTCGGTGTCTTAAACTTAACTGGCACGCCCTATGTAAATAATAGAATGATTCCTGATGTGGTATTTCATTTTGGCCTCAAGCAAGGAATTGAGCAAGGAATTCTAAAGCAAGTCAGATTTTACGAATATAGCAATGTAAAGTCAGAGGAATTCATAGAAGATGTTGTAGAGAAGTTCTGGTCAGAATATGGGGAAAATAAGCTTGAAGATAAGCTTCCCAAGATTGCTTTTTACGCTGCCAACATTGAGGAAATACAGAGCGATCTAAGACCCAAACTCGAGAAGATCTTAGCTAATAGAAGCATATCTCTGGGGAAAGTCCTTGAGTATCACACTGAGGCCGAAGAATCACGAGATGAATTTAATGACCTAGACAAGCCCGAGAGTAAGAAACAATTTATTCTGCTAGTTGGAAAAGGAACTGAAGGCTGGAATTGCCGATCTCTTACTTCAACGGCTTTGTATCGTAAGCCAAGAAGCTCAATCTTTGTTCTCCAATCCTCAACCCGCTGCCTTAGAAGCATCGGCGACAACTCTACCAAGGCCAGTGTTTTTGTATCTAACGAGAACTATAAAATTCTTGATAAAGAGTTAAAGAAAAATTTCCAGACTTCAATTG
>JAGQLE010000051.1 GCA_020429585.1 Candidatus Berkelbacteria bacterium | reverse complement strand
TGCATCAGGTGAGTTTTACCCAAACCAACGCCACCATAGAGGTAGAGCGGGTTATAGCGGGCTTCGCCTGGGTTTTTGGCAATGGCCGTGGCAGCAGCATGGGCTAAGCGGTTAGCATTACCGACAACGAAGGTTTCGAATTTGTAGCTGGCGTTTAGTTCGGCCGTCGGTTTGTCCTCCTGATTGGTCGGCTTGATGGCGACTGGTAGTTCGTCTGGTTCGGGCTCTGGTTCTGGTTGGTGACCGGTTGAAACTTGGTATTCAATCCGTTTGAGGCTGGGTACGAACCTCTTGAGCGAGTCCATAATTTGATTATGGTATTTGTTTCGTAGCCAATCCTGGGCAAAGGTATTTGGTACGCCAACTACCACGCCTTCGTCGTTGATGTTGATTATTTTAGTATTTTTAAACCAAGTTCTAAAATTGGCCGGTGAGATTTCCACCTCTAGTTCGCCAAGAGTTGTTTTCCAAATCGTGATTGGATCGGTAGTCGTGGACGTGCTCAAGTATCCCTCCTCTAAACAAAAAACTGCAACAAGGCAGTTAGGTACTTAATTGACGATAGGCAGTTATCCCCAGAACGTCAAGTTGTACACAGTTCTCAGGTTCAGATATTAATTAACAGGTTTGGAACCTGTAAGTATTTGAGGAAAAGTGTGGAAAAAGTGTGGAAAAGTTACTTTTCCTGAGGACGCTTAATGCTAACTGCAACGTGGGGTTGGGCAACTTCTGGATGAGTACGGAAGATAACAAACTGCTGAGCAATGGCGAAGACGGTTGTTATGATCCAGTAGATTGCCAAGGCCGACGGTAAGGTCATGGCAATAAAGATCGTAAAGACTGGCATAATGTAGGCGAGCTTGTTGCTAACTTGTTGGGCGGCTTTGGTTGGGTCAATTTCTTGAGCCGGTTTGTCTGATTTGGGTAAATGGGCCTTTTGCCGTCGTTGGATCTGCCAAGTTTGAATAAACTGAAAAGCTCCAGCTATAAGCGCCAGGATAAGGCTAGACTCTTCGAGATTAATTCCAAATAAGGTTGTATTGAGAAATTGGGGTTGAGGTACAAATGAGTAGAGAAGGCTAAAGTCGGTATGTTGAATTCCTTTAATAAAGACACGATAAAGAATTAACAAAATTGGGAGTTGGATTAAGAGCGGTAAACAGGATTTAAAGGGGTTGATGTTGTGGTCTTGGTAAAGCTGAAGGAGCTGTTTCTGTTTTTCTTGCGGATCGTCTTTGAACTTTTCGTTGAGCTTGTCGATTTCTGGTTGGATCGCTTGGGTTTCTTTTTGAGAACGAACGGCTTGGGCTGACACTGGCAATAGCAGAAGTCTGACTAAGGCAGTTAAGCTAATAATTCCCAGGGCTAGACTTTCGCCAGGCAGCCAGTGAATTAAAAGAAAGAGCAGGTTAAAGAGTGGGGCATATAGAATTGCGGTTAAAAACGATTTAATTGATGTAATCATGATTAAAGATATTGATGGTTAATTAGGAATTGGATCGAGTCCAGGCTTTGTCCATGGATTGCAGCGCAGAATTCTCTTGATTCCTAGCCAACTGCCCTTAATGGAGCCAAATCGTTCAATTGCCTGATGAGTATAACACGAACAGGTCGGTTGAAATCGGCAATAGCCTTGAGGGTGAAGATTTTTAAACCAACCATGGTCCGGAGAAAGAGTTGCCTGGTAAAGTCTAATAATGCTGAGCAAGAGCTTTTTAAGCATAGAGATTATTTTTTTTGAGGGCTTGTCTGAGTTCGGCAGTTAGATCCTGGTAGTTTTTACCGTAAGCCTGTTGGTTTACATAAATAACCAAGTCGATTTTTTTTAAGCTTGGTAACTCGTTAGTCAAAAGAGCTCTGACTTGGCGCTTAATTCTGTTGCGTCGGACCGCCTTAGTGGAAAACTTACGACTGACAACGACTGCTACCCGGTGCTGGCCTTTTAAGTTAGCTTGCCAGCGCAATCTAAAAAAAGGAGTTGATCCTTTTTGGCCCTTGCGAAGAACTTGGGCAAACGGCCGTCCGGCCTTAAGCCGAACGCCTTGGGGAAACAACGAGTTCCTTTCGTCCTTTGGCTCGGCGTCTTTTAAGGACGTTTTGTCCGCCCTTGGTCTTCATACGAGCCCGGAAACCGTGAGTTTTGGCTCGCTTGCGTCGATTTAGTTTTGTTCCTGGAATCATTTTTACCTCTTGAATAGAGAATTATAGGAAATCTCACTCTAATAATCAAGCCAAACCAACCTGATAGCTGGCATATTTACCTTACTTGAGCTTTTTAACTATCAAATTTGCAATTAGTAGTAAGGCCAAAATAGGCGCAAGGCCAAAGATGATAATTGGGATTAAACCAAGTTGTCCGCCAGCTAGGGCTCCGATTATAGCCAAGGGCTGGGCGACTATAAATACGCCTAGTAATACTGCTTGTTGTCGCTTGTTTTTGCCACTAAGAAGTTTTAATAGGGTAAAGATCGCTACCGCCCCAATTATATACAGACTCAGGTCAAGCTGATTGACGATCGAATTGAAGCGGCCAAATCTGATTAAAAAGATTAGCTGTTGGACAAAATAGAAGTAAAAGCCGCCAATTAACGATTCGATTAAAATCATTTTAGTTTAAATTGTCCTGATCCAGCTACTAGGAGGATCGAAGCGATGGCAAAGTGAGGCAGGTGGCCGATTAATTCGATTGGTCCCAAGAGAAATAGGGTAATCACTAAAAAGGTTGCCAGGGCAATAATTGTCAATCTGGTTACTAAGCCTAAGACTAAAAAGACACCGATAAGAATTTCTGAAGCTCCAGCGGAAAAGGCAAACCAGTAGTCAGTAAAGCCAGCCATACCTAATTTAGCCATAAAATTCCAATCATGGCCGTTTAAAAAGTTTAGGGCGAGCGCCGGGGCCAAGATTTTTTCGTCAAAGCCGAGAGTAATTAAATTGATTCCCAAAGTAATTCTTAAGAGCGGCAAGGCTAGTTTTTGGTAGTTCTCAAAGGCGTTAGCGAGGTATTGGGATTCGGCAATCCGCCATTTGGGGCGGCCAGTTATTAATATGTATGTCCCTAAACCAAGGATTTCGAGGCTGTCGACTGCCCCCCAGCCGAAGTTGACCAGACTAAGTCCAAAAAGGCCGATTATAAACAGACTGGCAATCCGAACATTTAACCCTAAGACTAGTAATAGGCCGACGACCGCTTGGATTAGTAGTAGGATAAAGCCGAATTGCCCGACGGTTACTAGGTTAGGTGAAAAAATATAATTATTAAAAGAAAAGATCAATAAAGCTATGCCGAAGCCGATAGTAGCCAGGCTAATCACAGTTGGTTTAAGCCTTTTAAGCTTTTCACTAATGTTTTGAGGCAGCTTAAGGTTCCGTTCGAGAAATACGCCAAGGCTTAACATTGCCAAACTTGCAACAATCCAGATTAAGATCGGTACGTCTGTTAGTTGGTAGGGCCGAACTGGTTCATTTTTTTCTTCGGCAAACCATTTAACGTGGGCAAGGCTGGTAGTGGGTAGGCTAAATATAACTAAACCTAGCCAGATTTTTAGCGAGGTAAGCCAGCGTGCTCTTTTTTTCATGCTATTTTGTTTTGACTTGAATTGCTCCGATTAAGATTAGAATCACTAGTGCCAGTTTCCATAGATAGTAGCCTTTGGGGTCGAGAACATAGCTTGTTAGTGGAGTATTTGTGCCGATAATAATATGGACTAAAGTCCCCAGGGGAAGTGTCCACCAGAGCCAACTGCTTCTGGGTACGATCAAGCCGAGTTTAGCCATGCCGGCCGATAGCCAGGGTGATACAAGCCAAACACCCAAAAAGGCCGTTACTAAATCAAAAACAGCAAACTGGCCAATTTTAAACTGACGCAAAAATTGAATAATCATCAATTCAAG
The DNA here is from genome assembly GCA_020429585.1 of Candidatus Berkelbacteria bacterium. Lineage (GTDB taxonomy): Bacteria > Patescibacteriota > UBA1384 > JACPKC01 > JACPKC01 > JAGQLE01. Next base: position 3,670 of record JAGQLE010000051.1, on the reverse strand, counting down.
TGTAGCTGATTAGGGGTGGTTATGGCTAATTTGTTATTTGGCCGACTTTATAATTGCCAAGTAAATCCCAAGCATGGTTAGAGTGAATTTGGGCAAAAATCCCACTGACTTCTTGGCCGCAGCGGCTGACAATCTCGTTTCGCCCACCGGGATGGAAATCAATGTAGTCGGTTACGTCGTAAACATTGTTATTAATAACAAGATAGCAATCAGTACTTGAGTTGTGCTGACTTACTTGGGTGGTAGTAAAACCGCCGGAGCTAGAATTGGTTGACTGGTTAGTAGTGGAGCTACTTGAATTAGTGCTTGAGCTGGAATTGCCAGTATTGATGGAGCTAGTCGGTAGGCTGGACGTAGTATTGGCAGTAGTCGTTGTTTGACTGGTTGTAGTCGAGTTGGTTGGCGGGAAGAGGATGTTGAGAGCAAGGGCGCCAGCGGCAATTGCAATAAAAAAGATAATAATCGTCAGAGTTACATATTTCAATTTCATAGATCAAAAACCTCATAGTGAATACTCGGGGTCTTTACACCTAAGTCGATAAGTTGCTTTTTAAATGAATCGATCATAATCGGCGGGGCGCAAATAAAGATTTCTTTATCTTTAAGTACAGATACCTTATTAATCGCCTTGGCCGTTAAGAATCCTTGCTTGTCGGTGTAGATCGGAAACACTCTAAATTGATCGGGCAGTTTAGAGGTAATTTTGGCAAATAGGTCGAGGTAAACAGCGTCTTGGGGAGTTTTAATGCTGTAGAAAAGGTCGACTTCCGGACTATCGGCTGTTAGGGTTTTGGCCATGCTGACAAAGGGTGTAATGCCGATACCGCCGCCGATCCAAATTTGTTTTTGGTTTGCTTTGTTTGGTGTGGCAAAAACACCGAATGGTCCTTCGATTTCAGCTAAAGTCCCTGGTTTAATCTTGGTAATGTGTTGGGTATAGTCTCCTAGTTTTTTGATGGTAACACTGACGAAGTCATCATCTGGCCCTGAGGTAATTGAGAATGGGTGCGCTTCGCTGCTGATCTGGTCAGATTTAAAATTTAGGAAGACAAATTGCCCTGGATAAAAGTCGAATACCTCGCCTGCCGCTAGTTTGAGACGGATTTCAATAACATCCTGGCTAAGGGCATTGATTTTGAGGACCTTAAATTGGGTCTTTTTTATTAGCCAGCGGCCAAATAATGTCCGGTAGGCAAAGGCGACTATGGCTAGGCCGATCAAGACCAAGATATAAACTCTTAATGGCCAAAAATTAGCGGTATTGCTTGGAATCAGCCAAATATGGAGTCCGGCCAGCAGCAAGCTAGCTCCTAAGAACTGGTGGGTGAGCTTCCATAAATGATACTTGGGTCGCCAGTAGAGAGTGAGGGCAACTAAGATAACTAGGGACCAGAGAGCGATTGTGCCGAGGTTGATCGCTAATGTATTGCCGAGCCAAAGAAATTTAACTACTTGAGCAGCGTTTTCGGTGTATTTTGGCAGCAAGAAGAGCGGGTGGAGTAGTAGGGCGATCAGGCCTAGTTGCCCAAAGAGATTATGTTTTTGATAAACATTATTTAGACCAAAAAAAATCCGATCCAGAACTTTGAGGCGGGTGCTTAAAATAAAATTGACACTTAAAAGGACCGATCCGACCAAGCCTAAGATTTGACCAAGGCTAGCCGGCCAATGGGCGGAGTCAAAGCGGTTAATAGCACTTGGCTCGATTAGCCAGAGAAAAATAGCCAATAAGCACAATCCTGCTACCAACCATGAACCGTAATTGTCATTACGAGTAATCATAGTTAAATATTTTACACTGTATTGATGAGAACCGGATTAAAACTAACCAATAATAATTAGACTGATGATCGTGCTGCTGGTGATGATAATTAGCCAGGCGACGGTGGCGAGTAGAGTGTAGATAGCATCCTTTTTTTTGCCATCAAGATAAAACATTACCGGCCGGCCGAAAATCAATATTCCCATAACAGCGGCTGAAGTAACGAATAATAGCAGGAAGGCGATCGGACCAATAAAGCTGTCTTTCGGTTCGCCAAAAAGTTGTTCGGCATGAAACATAATTAACGATACAAGGGCAACGTAGGCAGTTACTCCAATGGCCTGAGGTAGAGTCTTGGTTAGGTATTCAGACATCTATTTGCCCCTGGATTTAGGCTGTTTTTTATTAAGAATATGTTGAACTGACGGACTTATTTTTTTGTCGGTGCGGTGAATACAGCCAAGCCAGCAACAGGGACGACGCATCCCCTCTTTTAATTCTGGGCAAACCCGGTCGATATGCTCCTGTCTCGTTTCGGATTTTTTGACCGAAGTAACCCAGCAAATCCATTCGTTGCGAGCCAGCGGTGTTAAGCTGTTCCATTTCGCCAGGGCCTCTGGATCGGCCGCAAGGACCTTTTTTAGGTCGGCCGGGACATTATGAACAACCCCGGTCGCGATTTTTACGCTCATTTTTTATCCTTATCTTTATTTTCCAGAAGAATTTTTGTCGATACGATCATCATCCAGAGCAGTGATCCACCAATGCCTAGTCTCTGAATAAGTCCAGTGTAGCTAATAGTGCTATCTAAAAACATAATCGGACCAGATAAAAGGGATAAAAAGCCTAGAGCGAAAAATAATCGCCCCCAGGCATTACCCCACCTTTTAGCTAAAGAATGAGCTGATACCATGGCTCCGATTGGCATAATAATAGCTGGAATCATACTGACCAACGAGTGAGAATGTCCGATTATCGTTGTATCGATGCAATTAGGATCACAGGGCAGAAAGCCGACCACGATCATACCCAGGCCAGCGATAAGGACAAATAAGCTGGCAAGTTTAAGCTGCCAATCGGATCGCAGATAGTTATAAAGACCAACCGCAAAGACAGTAATAGTGATGCCGAGGGTCGAAAAACCGAGAAAGTTCATGATGGTTTTAACCGGAGAGTTGACCGCCCCGAGCTCGCTCATACCAGTAGCAATTGGGCTGTAGCCTGGCCACATCGTACCCAAAAATCCCAGGAGACTGAAAAAGAAGACTGGTCCAAATAAACCTAGCCAGGAGGTTGCTCGCAAGACCTTGTATGGAGTAGATGTCATGACTAGTTTTTAATAGCCAGTTTGAGGATTAAAGTTGCAATCCAAACTTCAAACAAGCTAAGGGGAATAGCAAATATTAACAAGGGGAGAGGTAGGACTTGGAGATTAAAAGCTGTAATCCACATCAAGACAAAAGCAGTCAGCCAAGCAATAACAATCGTTTCTCTTGAGGAAAATTTGGTTAGTAACTTAGAGATCAGAAAAGCTAAACCAAAACTCCAAACAGTCCAGAGTAGGCCGTTAATAGGCAGGGTTTCAAAGGTGAGATTAAGGGAGTTAAAATGATCAACCCAATAACTTTTAAATAAAAATTCGTTTCTGATACATTCTGAAACGACAATCCAAAAGCCGGCGGCTAAGATTTTTAACCAATTAATTTTTGTCACGCCTCCCCCTTATTTAACTTGGTTTTGTGTCGACCTGGCCAGCAATCCGGACATGGCCCCTTGGTATAGATGTGGCAGCGCGAGAAAATTTTTTTGTATTGTTTATTTAGTTATGTTTTGATTGTTGGCGGAAAATTTTTTTGGAATTTACAGTTTTTAAGATGATAATTATGACAAGCTACTTGATTCGCAAGT
>JAGQLE010000050.1 GCA_020429585.1 Candidatus Berkelbacteria bacterium | reverse complement strand
TGTCAAGTCGCGTCCGAGATTAGTTTTTTATAGATTTTTAAGTACTCCGGACCAACTTTTTCAGGATGATATCGGTCCGATTCGAGCAAGGCGCGCTCACCTAAGCCAACCCTCTCCCGATAAGCTTGTTTAATTTTAAATGCTAGACTTCGCCAATCACCCCTCTCAAACAACCGCCCGGTTGAACCCTCAGTAATCAACTCGGTCGGGCCGGCAAAGTTTGGCGCGACAACCGCCTTGCCTAAGCTCATCGCCTCCAACACCGTTCGGCTCGAGGCCTCGGGCGAACGAGAGGCCAAGACCGAGACATCCCCATAATGATAGTACTTTCCAACTTCATGAGTCGGTACTCGTCCCTTAAAGTCGATTCGGTCAATTACTCCTAGTTTCGCTGCCAAATCCTTCCATCGGGTAATCTCGCCGTCTCCAACCAGAACAGCTTTAAAATCAGGTAAATCTTGGAGAGCCCTGATGATTAAGTCTGTGCCTTTGTCAAAAGCCAACCGGCCGATCGAGACAATCGTCGGTGGCCGATATTTAACTAACGGGCAAGCTGCCTGAGGCGGAATCAAAAGATCAGGAACGTAAATTGCCCGATCCAAACCTAAATAATCTCTAAGGAACTTGGAAACAGTCGTTAAGATACTAAACTTATTTAAAACCAATTGGCGATACGGCAAAGCAGTTTGGTACCTCACTATCCGGCCAACTCGAGCAATCCCCTGGTACTGATGAGTGGTTAGGCATTTTTTTACTAAATTAGCCGGCGAACAACCCGGGCAAAGCTGACCGTTGCGCCAGAGCTTATTGATACTGCCGCAAACCGGCGAAACATCCTGGATAGTAGCAATTGTCCTCGGAAAATTTAGTTCAGCCACTACAGCCCGCGCTAAAACGTCGAAAGCATGGACCACATCCCCATCAACCAGGTCCTTAATTTTTTGACTGGCCCGGGTCGCCCACAGCTTTTCGTAAACAAGGCTTGGTCGGGAGCACAGAGCTGGCAAAGAAAGTATTTTGTACGGTTTTTTAGGCAGATTAGCTGCGCCGGTCAAAACAGTTACCTGCCAACTGTTTTGATGCAAAAAATCAGCTAGTAGCTCAGCATTAATCTCAGCCCCACCCACTACATCAGGAGGAAAATGCCCAACAACGATAACTGCCTTTGGTTTCATTAATTGATCCTCTTACTGACCTGCTCCCACCGCTCATCAAATCGCTCCTGATATTCTACTCGCCGATCAGGGGTATTAAATCTCATCCTCTCTGCGTCGATAACAATCGTTCCCTGACCAGCAAACTCGTCTTGGTATTTTTTTAGCCTAACAAGTTGATGGCGGGTTAAAGCCTGGCTAATCTTTTTTCCTAAGAATGACCTAAAAAGATTTTCCCAGGCTGTTTTAACTCGGCGGCGGCGGTAAGAAAAATCAATTAGATGTTGGGAATTGCCTAAAAAATTTGGAAAGGTTTCTTTAATCCAAGGATTAGCTGCCAAAAATTTTTTGTAAACACCGCCCTGGTCAAAAACCGGGGTTAGATGACTTGCCCAAAAATCCAAATAAATATCTTTTGCGTTTCTAAAACTCTTTACTTCCAGATTGTTAGTTGTCAACCAAATATCAATCGCCACCTTCTTGGTTTTAGGTGGCCTATCGTTTCTTTTACCTAAAATTTTTAAGAGAACATTGGCGTGGTCACGGGCAATTGGTAAATAATCTGGTTCGGTAACAACCAAAAGATCGATGTCAGAGTCTGACCCAACGTTCCAAAAAGAAAGGGAATTAACTACGGCAACCATCCGCACAAAGGGCAGAGAGGCCAATTTCGCCGTCACTAATTTGGCTTCATGCCAAAAATCAAAAGAAACCCGACGCCGCAATTTTGCGTTTTCGATTAGTCCCTTACGATCAGCTAAATACAGGTAATCCTGGCTTTCCTTAACTATCCCAGTCATGGAGCCTAGTGTCTCTTCCAAATCAGCACGGGTTAATTCTTCCAAATAAGCTGCTTGTAGAAGGTAGTTTTTTAAAAGTGGCCGATCAAAGCAATCAAAAAAAACTAAAGGTGTCAGGACTGCCTGCTGATGGCGAGTCATTGATTGATTATACCTTAAGGGCGGTTATACTAAATTAAAGTCTAGCAAAGGAGAAAAATGAGAGTACTATCCGGCATTCAACCATCTGGAGTTGTTCATCTTGGTAACTATCTTGGTGCGATTCGGCAACACATCGAACTACAAAACCAAGCCGACCAGGCCTTTTATTCGATTGTTGATCTGCATGCGATCACCACACCCCAAGAACCAAAAGACTTACATCAAAGAACGTTATCAATCGCCGCCCTTTACTTAGCCCTAGGCCTTAATCCGGAAAAAGCCTCCCTTTTTGTACAAAGCCATCGGCCGGAGCATACCGAGCTAACTTGGATTCTTACTACGATCGCTAATCTAGGCGAGCTCGAAAGGATGACTCAATTTAAAGAAAAAGGTCGAAGCGATGAACGCAACCAAGTACCAATGGGACTCTTAAGTTACCCCCTCCTCATGGCGGCCGATATTCTTATTTACAAGGCAGACCGAGTCCCAGTTGGCGATGACCAGGTTCAACATCTTGAATTAACTCGAGATCTCGCCAAGAGGTTTAACAGTCGCTTTGGCGAAACGTTTCCGATCCCCGAACCAGTCTTGCCTAAAAACGGCGCGAGAATTATGGGGCTCGACGATCCGACCAAAAAAATGAGTAAATCGGCAACGTCAGAAAATAATTATATTGCCCTCACAGATGACCCTGACACTGTTACTAAAAAAATCAAAAAGGCGGTTACTGACTCTGGTAGTGAGATTGAATTATCCGACGACAAACCAGCTCTAAAAAACCTGCTCACGATTTTTTCCGGCGTCACCAATAACAGTATGGGCGAGATTGTCACCGAACACCAAGGCCAGGGCTATGCCGACTTTAAAGCCAACCTTGCCGAGGCAATCAACGAGTTTTTAGCTCCGGTTCAAGCTAAATATAATCAGTTGATATCCGATGAAAACCACCTCTTGTCCATCTTAAAACAGGGCTCTGAGCAAGTCGCCCCAATCGCCCAAGCAACGCTCAAGGAAGTCAAAGAAAAAATCGGCTTTATTGTCTAATCTTTCGTCATTCTGAAATCGAAAGAGTTGAGCGACTTCGCTATTCAGAATCTTACATTGTTCTTTTCAATATTAATTTTCGTGTCATCTCGACTAAGCGACG
>JAGQLE010000006.1 GCA_020429585.1 Candidatus Berkelbacteria bacterium | reverse complement strand
GGTAGACGCACAGGACTTAAAATCCTGGGGAGTTAATACTCCGTGCGAGTTCGAGTCTCGCCCTCGGTACCAGATAAAGTTTTGAGGAACAAATTGGTTACTAAGGCTATTGATCAGCTACCGAAAAAGCATTTGGTAAGGGGGATAATAATAGTTATAGTCCTTATCTTTGCGCTATTTGTAATCTTTTTGGTTTTGCCAAAGATCTTTGCCGAGATAAGGTATCCGCTTGCTTACGAAGAGTTGATTATTACCGAAGCGGCGGCGCATGACTTGGATCCCTTCTTGGTAGCAGCAGTAATTCATACAGAATCCCGTTTTAATCCGGGAGCCACGTCGCCGGTTGGAGCTCGGGGATTAATGCAGATAATGCCTCTGACCGGCCAGGGAATTGCCCGGCGAATGGGTGAGACAGGTTTTAGTGTTGATCAATTATACGATCCGGCAACAAATATTAGCTATGGATCTTTTCATCTTCAGGGCTTAATGGGTCGTTATGACGGACAGATTGAGCCGGCAATCGTTGCCTATAATGGCGGCGGCGGTGCTGGCGACAATTACCTGGCTGGCCAGCGGAGCTTAGTTCCTCTGGAGAGTTTAAATTACGTTGACAAGGTTTTGACTGCGAAAGCTGCCTATGAAGATCTATATAAAATTGAGTTAGGCGGAGAAGATCCTTTGGCAAGAACCGAGGCGGAATTGACTTTAATTGGCCAAATAATCGATATAATCTCCGCCCAAGTAACTTCGAGGTTATCACCATGAACCATCATGAGTTGAGAAAAAAATTTATTGAGTTTTATAAGAAGCAAGGCCATCAAGAAATAGGTCAAGCAGCGTTAGTGCCGCAACAAGATGCTTCGGTCTTATTTACGACGGCTGGCATGCATCCACTAATTCCGTTTTTGATGGGCGATACCCATCCTGACGGGAGTCGATTGGTTAATATTCAGCGTTGCTTGCGGACAGGTGACATCGAAGAAGTGGGTGATGCTACCCATAATACGTTTTTTGAAATGCTTGGCCACTGGTCGCTCGGAGATTATTTTAAGCACGAAGCAATTGACTGGAGCTATAAATTTGTTACCGAAGAATTGGGAATTCCTAAAGAAAAACTAGCCGTAACTGTATTCGCCGGTGATAAGTTGCGAGGCGTTGGCTTAGATGAGGAAGCCAAGCAAAGGTGGCAGAGTTTGGGTATGGAGCGGATTGACGAGCTAGTTGAAGATAATTGGTGGGGGCCAGTGCATAGTAGCGGTCCGTGTGGTCCGACGACCGAAATATTCGTTTGGTCAGCCGAGGCGGAAATCCCGCCAAATTCTTTGCCTGGTAATGATGAACGCTGGGTGGAAATTTGGAATAACGTTTTTATGGAATTTAATAAAACTGAGGATGGGCAGTTCGAGCCGTTGGATCAGAAAAATATAGATACGGGAGTGGGTTTGGAGCGGGTTTTGATGACCGTAAATAACTACGACAGTGTCTATCAAACCGATGTCTTGGCCCCAATCGTTGCCGCTATTTCAACCGACCAACTTGCTCATGCCGACCGGGACGTTAGAATTTTAGCCGATCATATTAGAGCAGCTTTTTTTATGATTGCTGACGGAGTTTTACCTTCCAATAAGGACAGGGGTTATGTATTGCGCCGTTTAATTCGTCGAGCTGTTCAAGCTGCTCGCAAATTAGATTTTACAGATTGGCCACTTTTGACAGAGGCGATTTTAGGTGTTTACGGTCCGTATTATCCTCAGCTGTTAGAACAGGAAATCGAGGCAGAGATATTGGCCGAGCAGCAGAAATTCACAAAACAGTTAACCAAAGCCGTTAATTTTATTGAAAAAGCAGTTCAGGCCAACCAAGTTGTTAATGATGAGTCAGCAGCCAACCTCGCCTTTTTGGCCTACCAGAGTCATGCCTTACCTCTTGAACTGGGATACGAAATTTTAACTGAGGCCGGCCTTGTTTTGGGTAGGAAGAGTTTTGAGCAGGCACTTGACCAAAAGATCAAAGCTCATCAGGAAGTTTCTCGAGCCGGGAGCGAAAAGAAGTTCGGCGGTCACGGTTTGATCCTTGATACAGGTGAACTTAAAGCGAGCGACGAGACCGAGCTTAAAAAGGTTTTAAGGCTCCATACCGCTACTCATATTTTGCAAGCCTCTTTGCGGGCGGTTTTGGGAGACCAGATAACTCAAAAAGGTTCTGATATTAATGCTGATCGACTTAGATTTGATTTTAATTATCCTGACAAGTTGACAGCCGAGCAGAAGGCTGAAGTCGAGGCTTGGGCTAATAAGCTTATAGAGCAAGGCCTGCCGATGAACTGCGTAGAACTAAGCTTGGTCGAAGCTAAGAAGACCGGCGCTCTCCATTTTTTTGATCATAAATATCCGGACAAGGTAAAGGTCCATTATTTAGGAGATAGTATTAGTGATGCGCCCTCCAAGGAATTCTGTGGCGGTCCTCATGTTTCCAATACTAACGAAATCGGGAAATTGAAGATTATTAAGGAGCAGTCAGCCGGGGCGGGAATCAGACGTATTAAAGCAATTGTTGAAGATTAGTGTGTCCTGAGGTGATATACTAATAAGAGTCAGAGCTACTGGCCAAGGTTTGGATATAGCGGAGGGAAATTGGCATTATTTGGCTGGGGTAGAGCAAAACCAGAAGATCGACAAGCAATCGCCTTGGATATTGGAACCGAATTCGTTAAAGCCCTAATTTTTATTGTTAATGATGAGGGTGCTGCCGAAGTAGTCGGAGTTGGTCGGCAAAGACAGAGGTTGTCAGATATGCAGGGCGGTACGGTTACCGATATCCACGGCGTAATTGGAAATTGCGAGGCAGCCTTGGAGCGGGCAGCTGAGCAGGCTGGTTTCCTACCTGAGCAGGTAATCATGGGTATTGCTGGCGAGCTAGTTAAGGGTGCTACTACTACAATTAAATATGTTCGTCCGGAGCCACTGGATAAAATTTCTGCCGAAGAGCTACACGAAATATTAGAAAAGGTTCAGAGGCGTGCTCACGAGCGGGCAAGGGCAATGTTGGCATGGGAAACCGGTCATTCGGAGATCGACGTCCGATTAGTTAACGCAGCTATTGTTGATGTAAGAATCGACGGCTACAAAGTTACTAATCCTCTGGGCTTTCAGGGTCGGGAAGTGATGGTTGGAATTTATTCGGCTTTTGCGCCGATCGTTCATTTGGGTGCTTTGCAGACAATTGCCGAGGAGCTTGACTTGGACCTGCTGTCGGTGGCGGCTGAACCTTATGCAGTTGCTCGGGTAACCGGGCCCAATGAATCGAGTGAGTTTTCGGCAATTTTTATCGACATTGGCGGAGGTACAACTGATATTGCAATTGTTAACAACGGTGGATTAGTCGGAACAAAGATGTTTGCAATTGGCGGGCGGGCTTTTACTAAAAGAATTATGAACAGTTTTAGCTTAAGTTTTCAGGCCGCTGAAGAAAAAAAGATCAATTATTCCGAAAAAAGGTTGGACAGAGATGAAAAGGCCGAAGTCAAAAAAGCCCTAGAAACAGATTTAGATGTTTGGTTGTCGGGAATGGAGTTGACATTGGGCGAGTTTAAGAACATTGATTTGTTGCCCTCGCGAATTTTACTGTGCGGCGGCGGGAGCAATTTGCCCGATATCGAAAGGACGCTTAAGGGGGCGAACTGGGGTAAAAGATTGCCGTTTGCTCGCAAGCCAGCTGTTCATTTTTTGGTGCCGAGCGAAATTCCTAATGTTATCGATACTACGAAAAAGCTGACAACCATCCAAGATATTACACCGATGGCTTTAGCTAATTTGGCGATTGACCTGGTTGGTCGAGCCAAGGCTGGTGATGTAGTTGTTAGTCGGGTAGTTAAATCTTTGAAATCATGATTGACGAAATACTTTATTTAGAGCCGGATGAGGAGATAACTTCGGTTATCGAAAAGATTAAAGATCTCAAGGGATCATCTATTTCCTTAGTTATTCCGAAGAACGCAACCCTGATTGCAAGCGTAATTAATTTGCGATTACTAGAGAGAGAAGCCAAGAAGCTAAAAAAGAAAGTTGCAATCGTTACGCAAGATAGGATTGGACGCAAGTTGGCTGCTCAAGTTGGGATCCCAGTTTATGAATCTGTAACAGATGATAAACCCATCATGCCTGAAGCCAGCCCAAAGCCGAAAATCGACGAAGTAATTGAGCTCGAAGAGTCGGCTCCGCAGAAAAAAGAAGAAGTGCCAGAAAGCCCAGTCCCCGTCCGTCATTATGGTCAGCCAAAGACGGAGCTCGCAGAGACGCCGATTACAGATAATCAAAAGACCAAGAAAGCGGTTTCTGGTCGGGCGAAGCGACTCAATTTTAAAAAGCACTTGGTTACCTTGTCTGGGTTAGTGGTTATTGGTTTGGCTGTGAGTATTTGGTGGTTTTTAGCAATTTACCCTCGGGCAACAGTCAAGCTAATTCTCAAAAGCGATGCCTTTGAGCAGACCGTCCAGGTTAAAGTGGACAACTCAGTTAAAGAGGTTAGTGACGATTTCGCAACTATTCCCGGTCAAACTATGGAAGTTAAGGTTAAAAAGAATGGTAATTTTTCTTCAACCGGTGAAAAGGAAATTGGCACTAATTCCACGGGAAAGATTAATCTTAAGAATAAGTTAGGCGAAGGGATAACTTTGCCAGCAGGTACAACTTTTACCCGTGATGGTTTTGATTTTCGTTCAGGTGAAGTTGTAAAAGTCCCAGCTGCAACAGTTTCTATTGATAGCGGCGGCAACGTTAGTGTTGTTCCCGGTGAAAGCTCGGTGTCTGTCGAGTCGGTCGGACCTGGCGAACAGTATAATCTTGGCGCCGGAAGTTTTGCAGTTAGTGGTTTAACCAATTCCCAACAGGAAAAATTCGAGGCGGCAAACTCACAAGCGTTTACGGGTGGATCGAGTCAGACTCTTAAGATTGTTAATGAAAACGATCTAGAAAAGGCAAAAGATCAGCTTGCCGATGGGGCCCGAGATGAACTTAAAAAACAGCTGGAAGAAGAAGCGGCACCTAAGACTGTCATTTCTGACACGATTGAGGTTGAAGTTGTAGAATCAAATGCAAACAAGAATCCTGGCGACGAAGCGGATAATTTTGATTTAGAAGTTACCATTCGGGCTCGAACGATTGTTTTTGACTTTAGTGACTTTGAGCAGGCGATAATTGGTCAAGCCGAACAAAAATTGCCCTCGGATCGTGAACTAGTTGTCGATCAAAATGAGGACAAAATCGAGACCCGAGTCGAAGATGTAAAAATTGGCGAAGGAGTATTGAATTTGATTGGGGTATTGAGCACCAAAGTCGTTGCCAAGCTTGATCAGGAAAGTATTAAGAGCAAGATTGTTGGTCAATCAATAGGTGAGGCGGAATTGATCTTAGGTGATGATGATGGGATTATTGCCGCGGAAGTTCAGATTCGGCCGAGTTTTCGACAAAGCATTCCAAAGGCTAATCAAATTGTTTTTGACATAGAGCGAGAATAAATGTCTAAATTAGGACTAGATATTGGTGAAAAACGGGTTGGCGTGGCGGTTAATCCAACCGGCGAATTGATTTTGGAGCTGCCTACGATCAACTATCAAAGCTTGGCCGGTTTAATTGAGCAATTAGGCTTATTGGTTGATGAGTATCGGATTAATCAGATTGTAGTTGGCCGGCCGAGAGCAGGTGGGCAATTGGCGGCAATGCTGCCGTCTTTAGTTGAAAAGTTGAATGGAGTGGAATTGATTCAGCTCAATGAAAGTCTAACGACCAAAGAAGCTGAGCGTCAGCTAAGTGCCGAAGGACGGCCTGGTGACAGTGATGCGCGGGCGGCAAAAATTATCCTCGAACAATATTTAAATACACAGCTTCATGACTAAGAAAACTAAAAGCGGTTGCCGGGGCTGTTTTTTGGGTGCAGGATTATTCTTCTTGGTGTTAATTGCCCTAGTCGCGGGTTTGTTTATTTGGGCTTGGAGCGGCATTTTTCAGCCTGCTGCCAAAGAACAGTCTATTCAAGTTTTTGAAGTTGAGTCAGGTGACATAGTTGCGCGGGTAGGCGATCGATTAGTCGATCAGGGTATAATCAGGTCGGATTTTTGGTTTGATTGGATGTCGAGGGTAAATAACTTGACTCTAGTGGCTGGACAGTATGAGTTATCGCCTAGCCAGTCAGTGTGGGAAATTGTCCAAGTATTAAAGTTGGGCTTGCCGAAAGTCGAAGAGATTAAGGTTACTTTGCTTGAGGGTTGGCGCACTGAAGAAATCGCAGCTAAATTACACCAGTCGAATTTATTGCAAAGTAGCCGTCAATTTTACCAGCTCGATGTTTCTACTCCGAGTGATAATGCCCAAGTAGTTGAGGGCTACCTTTTTCCTGATACTTACCAACTTGCGATGACTAGTACGCCCAAGCAAATTCTCGAGAGACTTACGAGTAACTATAAAAAGCGAACGATTGATCTTAGCCCAAGTTTCGAGCAGCTTGTTATTGCTTCGATTGTTGAAAGAGAGGCATTGTTTGATGAGGACAGGGCGATGATTGCCGGAGTTTACTTTAATCGCTTGAGGGACGGAATTAAGCTGGATGCCGATCCAACTGTTCAGTATGGTAAGGCCACCTTGGAAAACTATAAGTGCGTGGCCGATAATCCAGAGGTGCAAGAGATTGATGACTGTCTAAATGTTGATTGGTGGCCAGAAATCACCCGGGCTGATTATGGCAAAGTTGATTCAAAATATAACACCTATCTATATGCTGGCTTGCCACCATCTCCAATTTCTAATCCGGGCTTGGCCTCAATAGAGGCGGCCGTGGAACCGGCCAATCATGATTACTATTATTTTGTTACCGATCATGATGGTCATGCCCATTTTGCTCGCACATTTGCCGAACACCAGAGTAATATTGCCAAGTTTCGCTCATAAGATCTTGCCAGACGGTTTGTTCTTGGTAGTCTAATTTAATAATGCTAAATCGTTTTTGGAATTGGGTGTCCCATGATATCGGTATTGATTTGGGTACAGCCAACACGTTGGTTTACGTAAGGGGCAAGGGCATCATTATTAATGAGCCATCAGTCGTTGCGATTAATACTCGCACTAAACAAGTCTTAGCGATTGGCGGCGATGCTCGGCAGATGGTTGGCCGAACTCCAGCTCATATTGTGGCAATTCGGCCTTTGGTTGACGGAGTAGTTTCGGATTTTGAAGTCACCGAACAGATGCTTAAATACTTTATCGGTAAGGTTGGTCAGCAGGGGGCTAGTCCAATTTCTCGACCTCGAGTAGTCGTTGGGATTCCTTACGGCGTAACCGAAGTCGAGAGACGAGCGGTTGAAGAAGCGGCAGTTAACGCTGGCGCCAGAGAGGTTTTTTTAATCGAGGAGCCGGTGGCAGCAGCCATCGGAGCCAGGATGCCAATTCAGGATCCAGGTGGTAATTTTATTGTTGATATTGGAGGTGGGACGACCGAGGTGGCAGTTCTGTCTTTAGGAGGGATTGTCGCTAGCCGATCACTAAGAATTGCTGGAGACGAGTTTAACGAAAATATTAAGCTGTTTGCCCGTGACAAGCTTAACCTTTTAATTGGTGACCGAATGGCTGAAGATATAAAGTTGCAAATTGGTTCAGCCCTATCGTATAGCTCTAAGCCGGACGAGACGCCAATTCGAGGTCGCGACTTAGTGACCGGCTTACCTAAAGAAGTGTTAATTAATGACGAGCAGGTTAGGCAAGCGCTTGCAAAGTCGGTAGTTCAAATCATCGCAGCAATCAAAGAAACGCTTGAAGAAACGCCGCCAGAGCTAATTGCTGATTTAATGACGCGCGGGATTGTTTTAGCTGGTGGCGGAGCAATGCTTCGTGGCTTAGCTCAACTTATCGAACAAGAGACTCGAACGACGATCCATATCGCTGAAGATCCGCTAACTGCGGTAGTAAGGGGGACGGGAATAGTTTTGGAAGACCTTGACGCCTTACGACCAGTTCTAATTAAGACAGAATTTGCTAAATGAAGTTTAGTTGGAAAACGGGCATTGTACTCTTATTTGTAATTAGTTTAAGTTGGCTGATTATTGATACGGCTAATATTTTTCGTCAACTCAGTTTAAGTAATAGTCGGGCCGAGTCGCCCCTTTTTTTGAACGTTCGTAAGATTAAAAGTTTTTTCGATACCTTGCATGAGGCTTTGGGTTTAAGAGAACAGGTAAACAAACTCGAAGCGGAAAACTCAGAGCTTAAGGCGCAGATTATCCAAGTCAATAATAAGCTTCAGCAAATAAAAATGGTTAAGCAAAACTTAGATTTAGTTACTGGCTTGGATCTGGATCAGGACCATGATTTAGAAGTTGCACGGATAATTGGTCGGGCTCCCCTCAGATTCACCAATGGAGTAATTATTAATATCGGTGCTGAAAGTGGAATTGAGCCCGATCAAGTTGTTTTGGCAAACGGGTTTTTAGTTGGCTTGATCGAATCTGTCGCTAGTCACAGTAGTCAGGTAACGCTTATTACTGATATTCGACTCAAAATCCCAGTGATCTTACAAAAAAGTCGAGCCCAGGGATTGTTGAATGGTGCACTGGAAGGCTTAACCTTAAGTGATATTGGGGTTGATCAGGAGGTTGAGTCAGACGAGCCGGTTTTGAGTAGCGCCCTGGCAGATTTTGTTCCGCCCGATATTCCAATCGGTTTTGTTGGAGAAGAACTCTCTTCTGAGTCTGAAGTTTTACAAAAATTTAGAGTGGATTCCCCCATCGACTTTGATCAGCTTGAGTACGTATTAGTGTGGAAGAAATGAAGCTGGAGCCAATCCTAGTTATTTTTTTAGCCTATTTGACCTCCTTAGTGCAGTCAGTAATCTTTTCGGCCTGGCCTATTTGGGGTGGTTTGCCCCATTTGATTGCCTTATTCGCAATCTTTTTCCTAGTTTTTAATCGTCCAGGACTTGGTTTTGTCTGGATTATTGCTGGAGGAATGATAATTGACTTAGGCTTGCCTTTTCCGGTTGGCATCACCTTGTTCCCGCTCGTTCTCATCTACTCGATAGTTCACTATTTTTCTCTTAGATTCCTGCCAATTTACAATCCGATTTCTATAATTGGATTTGGAATAATTATGCTAGGCGCAAGCGAGTTGATTTTGGCAGCTATAACTGGTGACTGGCGACAACTACTTATTGATCTGCGATCAGGGCTTATTATTGTTCCGCTGGCTTTCTTGGCTAGCCGTCGTTTAAAGCCATATGAGTTAGGCTTGAGGATAAAGATGTAATGTCGATTTTTGAACCAGACCAAAAATTAGGTAGGGTTAAGGGGCAAGAAAATGAATTCGAATGGCAAGAGGTCGGCAAGAACTTAGTGCGCGATCGTTCTAATTTGGCCTGGTTCTTCGTTGTTTTGGTGATGGCAATGATGGTTTTAACGACCCGTTTAGTTTTTTTGCAAGTTACACATGCTGCGAGTAATCAACTCCTCGCCCAAGGTAATAGAATTCGAAAGATTGAACTTTTACCGTCCCGAGGGATAATTACCGATCGATTTAACGTACCCTTGAGTAAAAATCTACCATCTTTTAGCTTGGAGCTGGTTCCGGCTAATTTGCCAGTTGCAGTAGCCGATCGGGAAAGAATAATCTCCCGGCTCAAAGAAATTAATTTATTAAGTGAGATTCAGGAAGAGAAATTGAGGAGCGATTATAATTCGCCTCAGTCTATTGCATTAGTAGAGCATTTGGATCATGACAAAGCTTTAGAATACAAGGTTGATTTTCAGGATGACCCAGGTTTGCAGATTGTAGATCGTCCGCGCAGAGATTATCTACGCGTTCCTGGGCTATCTCACCTACTTGGTTATACTGGCAAGGTTGGTGAGGAGGAGATTCAAGATAGTAGCCTCTATACTTACTCATCGACGGTTGGTCGAGCTGGCCTCGAACAAGTTTATGAACCTGATTTGCAAGGTAAGCTTGGGTATGAGCAAGTTGAGGTCGACGCAAAAGGTTTCTTTCAGCGTCAGGTTGGTCTTAAAGAGCCAATTGCCGGCCAGACTCTAAAACTAAGTCTGGATTTGGAGCTTCAAAAAAAGGCTGCCGAGGCACTAAAGGCAAAAATAGAAGAAACAGAATCCAAATCCGGGGTCGTTATTGTTGAGAATCCTCAAAACGGCGAGATTTTAGCGATGGTTAGTCTACCAGATTATGACAACAATGAATTTACTTCTGGAATAACCCCAGAGCAAGTTGAGAGTTTGTTTAATCATCCTGACGCGGTTTTAACTAACAGGGCAATTGCTGGCGTTTATCCATCTGGTTCAGTTATCAAACCCTTTATTGCTGTTGCCGGTTTGGCAGAGGGAGTGATTACGGAGAGTACGACCATAGATGCTCCTGCGCAAATTACAATCGGCGATTTTGTTTTTCCTGATTTGAAAAGGCATGGTCTCACCGATGTTAAGAAAGCCTTGGCTGTTTCGTCTAACGTTTTCTTTTATGCAGTCGGGGGCGGTTGGGATAAGATTCCTGGTCTGGGCGTTCAAAAAATTGATGATTATCTGGGTCTTTTTGGGTTTGGAGAAAAAACGGGGATTGATTTAGATGGAGAGTTGTCGGGTTTGGTTCCGACCCCAGCCTGGAAGGCGCGGGTAAAGCAAGAAGCATGGTTTACCGGAGATACTTATCATTTGTCTATTGGTCAAGGTGATCTGTTAGTTACTCCGCTTCAGATTGTGAATGCTACCAGCGCTATTGCGAATGGCGGTAGACTTAGTACCCCTACTCTAGTTCTAGGAAATAAAGCTGAACCGATTAGTACCGAGTTAACCCAATATACCGATTCCATTGATATAGTTAGGGCGGGTATGCGCCAAGCTGTTCTTGACGGTTCGGCCCGTCGTTTGCAAGATCTGCCAGTTAGTTCGGCGGCTAAAACTGGTACGGCTCAGTTTGGGGCCGATGATAAAACCCATGCCTGGTTTTCGGCTTTTGCGCCCTATGAAAATCCGGAATTTGCAGTCGTAGTCTTGATCGACGGTGGCGGAGCGGGTAACGAGGTGGCTTTGCCAGTCGCCGAGGAGATTATGGATTGGTATTTTAGCAGGTAATGGGGTTCAATTGACCTCGAGAAAGCAATCAATTATAGTATTCTGTTAATGAAAGGATTCTATGAACAAGCATAAACATGAAGTTACTCCTGAAGGCTTTAAGAAGCTGGAGGAGGAACTTAAAAAGTTAAAGACAGTTGATCGACCAGCAATTGTTAAAAGAATGGCGGAAGCTCGAGAACTTGGTGATCTTTCTGAGAATGCTGACTATCATGATGCGCGAGAGCAACTTGCATTTTTAGAGGGTCGAATTCAAGAAGTGGAAGCGATGATTAAAAATGCCCAGGTTGTCAATGTTAAAACTGGCGGCGATACTGTACAGATGGGCAGTAAAATCGATTTGACTGTTGCTGGAAAGAAAATTAATTTCGAAATCGTTGGCGTTAACGAAGGCGATCCAACTCAGGGAAAAATTTCGTCTGAGTCGCCAGTCGGTTCTAGTTTAATTGGTCGTCGCAAGGGTGAAGTTGTGGAAGTTAAAACCCCAGGCGGGATCGTCAAATATAAAATCGAGGCCGTTAAATAGGATAATGAATAAGTTTTGGGCAGAAGAACTAGCTCAGACTGTATTGGATCGTCATGCCGAACCATATGTGGTTTCTGATTGGAAAACCCCATCTGGACATATTCACGTAGGTGCCTTGCGGGGAGTTTTGCTTCATGACGCAATCGCCAAAACAATTAGCTCTCTAGGTAAACAGGTTAGATACATATACGGTTTTGACGACTATGACTCAATGGATAAATTACCTAACTACCTATCCTCGGATTACGAACGGTATTTAGGCCAATCATTTTCGACAATTCCCGCCCCGGACGAGCAAGGTCGACCTGGGCTGGAGGCAACAGAAGAGAGTAACTACGGCCGATTTTTTGCTGATCAATTTGAGTCGGTTTACAGAGGTCTTGGTGTTCAATCGGAAACCCTACGCACATCTGTACTCTACAGAGACGGTTTTTTGAATCTGGCTATTAAAATAGCTCTTAATCAGGCCGAGGATATTAAAGCGGTTTTTAAGAAAATAAATACTAATCGGACCGAAGGTCGCGAAGTTATTCCATTTAAACATTTTCCAATAAATATAGTTTGTGAAAATTGCCATAAGATCGCAACGACCGAAGCAACAGATTGGGATGGTGAAGTAGTTGGTTATCAATGCATAGGTGTAAATTTTGCTCCCGGTTGTAGTCACAAAGGCAAAGCATCGCCTTATAACGGCGGGGCTAAATTACCCTGGAAGGTAGAGTGGGCGGCTAAGTTTTTTTTGTTTAAAACCGATTTGGAAGGTGGCGGTAAAGATCATTACACTAAGGGCGGTTCAAGAGATGTGGCAAATGAGATTTTTAGATCAGTTTATGCGCCACATCTTGACAGTCAGTACGCTCGAGTGCCGACGGATCTATTTTATGAATGGCTGCTAATCGAAGGCCGAAAGATGGCAACGTCGAAGGGTTTGGGTGATACGGCTTTTTCGGTAGCCGGATTACTGCCGGCAAATGCTTTGCGATTTCTATTAGTGAGGACTAAGCCTAAAACAGCTTTTAGCTTTAAGTTGTCGTTAGAGTCAACTCTCAGGCTCTATGATCAGTTCGACCAATATTTAAAGAAGTTTCACGAAGACCCAACTAGCGCTGAGGGGAAAGCTTTTCAATTAAGTATGATCGATAAAAAGGCGCCTGATTTTGTTCCAAAAATGTCATCTTTGATTTATTTGTTACAGTTGCCGAATATCGATTTAAAAGCAACTTTGATCAAAGATAAAGGCGCGCCTTTAAGCGAAATCGAACTGAGCGAATTAGAACAAAGGATTGAGGTTGCTAAAAAACTTATTAGCGAGCTTCCATCAGATGAGCGCATTGTTTTACAGAAAATCTTGCCAGTGAATATTAGTCTAAACGCTAATCAGAAAGAGTTTTTAACTGCGTTGGCTGCGTCTTTTTCAGTCTTAGATAGTTGGGATGGCCTACGAGTTCATGAAGAAATTCATGTAGTGAGAAAATCGATGGCTATTGAACCCAAATTAGCATTTGAGGCGTTGTATCGGATTTTTCTGAACAGAGAATCTGGACCTCAGGCGGGGTGGTTTCTGGCCAACCTTGACCGGAATTTTGTTATTAAGCGCCTTCAAGAAGCAGGGCGATGAAGCAAGTTTTGATTGGGAGTACTAATCAAGGCAAGATTTTAGAGGTTAAAAGATTTTTAGGTGACTTATCGATCGATTGGTTAAATCTCTGTGATATCGCGCCTAATATAGAAGTAGATGAGAATCGGCCTGATTTCGAGGGTAATGCGGTTAAAAAGGCGGTAGAAATCTCTCGTGCGACACAGATGGCGACTCTTGCGGCTGATGGTGGAATGGTCGTGCCTGCACTTGGCGGTTGGCCAGGAGTGAGAAGCAGGCGTTTCGACACCCAAGTAGAACATACGGATGAAGAAGTAATAGAGATATTTAAGAATAAGATTCGCACCCTTGGCTCCAAAGAAAGAAAATTCGAATTTCATACTGTTTTTGCTTTCGTTGAACTTGGTCGCCAGCCAGTAGTCGGTCGGGGTGTGCTTAGTGGCGATATTACCCTCGAGTTGCATCCGCTTGCGCAGCCAGGCTTTCCCTATCGCCGCTTTTGGTGGTTACCCAAATTTCATAAATACTTTCTTGATCTAACCGATTTGGAGTATGATCAAGCTAACCATAATGGTCATGCCCTCAGGAAGTTGCGGCCAGCCATAGAAAGGTATATCCATGATTGATCTTGAGCTAGTTCGCTCGAATCCAGACCTAGTCAAAAAGGCGATTGCCGACAAACAACTAGATATAGATCTGGATGAATTTATAAGTATCGACCAAGAAAGACGTCAGTTAATTAGTCAGCGTGAAGAGTTTTTGGCCGAACGTAATTCGCTCACCGTCGAGCAGGCAAAGCAGCGAGGCGGGGAAATAAAGGCAAAGCTTGCAGAAATAGAGCCTCGTCTTGCCGAAGTGGAAAAAGAATTCCGTAAATTGAGTTTACTTTTGCCGCAAATTCCTTCCCCTAATTCACCGATTGGTGGCGAAGAGTCTAACCAGGCTGTTAGAGAGGAAGGTGAACGTCCAAACTTTGATTTTGAGATTAAGGATCATATTGAACTGGGCGAAAGTCTTGGACTGATTGATTTTGAACGCGGACGCCAAGTATCAGGTTTTAGAGGTTATTTCCTTAAAAATGAAGCAGTTTTAATGCATTACGGATTGATGCAGCTCGGCTTGAAGCTCATGGAACAAAAAGGTTTTACCTTAATGAGTAGTCCAACTATCCTTAGGGAATTTGCACTGGAAGGGAGTGGTCATTTTCCCTTTGGGCGACCAGAAGTTTATCAGATTGCAAATGCTGCTCGCTTACAGGCAGAAAGTGAAAAGGAGACACACTTTTTAGCTGGTACAGCTGAGCCATCTCTATTAGCCTATTTTGTAAATCAGGAGCTTGATGCTAAGGATTTGCCTCAAAAAGTGTGCGGCATTTCTCCTTGCTATCGGAGCGAAGCGGGCAGCTATGGTAAAGATACCAAGGGATTGTATCGCGTTCACGAATTTCTTAAGGTTGAGCAGGTAGTGATTTGCGAAGCTACTGCCGAGGCTCAGCAAGAGAGATTTGATGAAATGCTGGCGATTTCTGAGGAACTTCTAACAACACTTGGATTACCCTATCGGATTTTAAACATAGCTACTGGAGACATGGGGGCGGGTAAGGTTTATATGAACGACATCGAAACTTGGATGCCAGCCCGAGGTTCTTACGGAGAAACTCATTCAAGCTCGGCTCTAGGTGACTGGCAGGCCCGACGGCTTGGGATCAAATACAGAAAAGACGATCAAAAGCTTTATGCTTTTACGCTAAACAACACTGTCGTTGCCTCTCCAAGAATTTTGATTGCAATTATGGAAAACTACCAGCTGGCTGACGGGAGCATTAGGGTGCCAGAAGTACTGCAAAAATTTGTTGGAAAAGAAGTTATTAAGCCTAAGGAGTAATATGAGGTTAGAGGTTAGAGCGAGGGATAAGAGTCACACTCTGAACAAGTCGACACTTCAGGCAGTTGAAAAAATGTTTGGAAAGTTAGACAAATTTATGCCTGATAACGGCTTGGTTGAAGTTAGAATGGAGCACCTCAATAACAAGCACAAAGGCAAAACTCATTATGTTCACGCAACTGCTACTATTCCTGGAGAGCCGTCAACATTCCACATTGAGGTCATAAGCGACGATTTTCGTTCGGCAGCAGATCGAGCACACGAAAAACTAAGCAAAAAATTAAGCCGTCGGCATGCCAAGCAAATTCGTCGGCCGCGAGGCGAAAGTCGCAAGCAAAGTTTTGTTGCTAGTTTTGTTAATAGGTTTCGACGTTCTTAGTCTTCGTTGCTTTTAATTAGGTTAAATTTAAGGTACAATCTTTTAATATTAATAAGGTTTAGATATGGCAAATCTCTTAGAAAAAATTTTTGGTGATACGAACGTTAAAGAATTAAAAAAGCTCAAAGCAATAGTGGATAGTATTAACGACCGTGAATCCGATATCGAAAAATTAGAAGATCAACAGATCAAGCAGAAATTTTCAGATTTTAAAAAGTTATTTAAGGAACTCGATAATCAGTCTTTGGAAGTTGAACTCAATAGCAAATTACCTGAGGTTTTTGCCTTGGTGCGCGAAGCGAGCAAGCGGGTTTTGGGGATGCGTCATTTTGACGTTCAATTAATTGGTGGAATAGTTTTGCATCAAGGAAAGATTGCCGAAATGAAAACAGGCGAAGGTAAGACCTTGGTTGCTACCTTGCCTTTGATTTTGAACTCCTTAGCTGGTCGAGGCGCTCACTTAGTTACCCCAAATGATTACCTGGCTAAAGTCGGAGCTAATTGGAATGGACCACTTTACGACTTTTTGGGTTTGTCTGTAGCCGTGATTGGTCAGCAGGGTGCTAGTTGGAGATATGATTCTGCTGGAGCCAATGACGATTCGGATTGGCCTAATTTAGTTAGCTGTGGTCGACAAGATGCGTATGCTGCGGATATTACTTACGGCACCAATAACGAGTTCGGTTTTGACTATTTACGCGACAATATGGCTTTAAGCGTTGATCGCCTTGTTCAGCGAACTCTAAGTTATGCGATTATTGACGAAGTTGACTCGATCTTAATAGATGAGGCTCGTACACCGCTTATTATTTCGGCGCCAGCTGCCGAATCAGCCACCTTATACAGTGATTTCGCTGATTTCGTAAAACAGCTAAAAGAGGGTGAGGATTACGAAGTCGATGAGAAGGATCGGAACGTTAAAATATCCGAGCCCGGCATAAAAAAAATGGAGCAAGTTTTAGGTGTAGAGAATATTTATTCGGAAAAGACTGTCCAGTATGTTCATCACCTAGAGGAAGCCTTAAAAGCCAAGGCTCTTTATATTAAGGATAAGGCATACGTTGTTAAAGATGGTGAGGTGATTATTGTCGATGAGTTTACTGGTCGAATGATGCCAGGCCGTCGATATTCCGAGGGTTTGCATCAGGCGATTGAGGCTAAAGAAGGAGTCGAGATTAGGCAGGAATCACGGACTATGGCGACAATCACTTTTCAGAATCTCTTTCGCATGTATGACAAGCTTGCTGGTATGACCGGTACGGCTGCCACTGAGGCTGAGGAATTTGCCAAGATTTATGAGCTGGATGTTGTTGAGATCCCGACCAACCGACCAGTGGCTCGAATTGACGAAGCGGATGTTATCTATAAAACAGAACAGGGTAAGCTTAAATCGATTGTCGAAGAAGTTAAAGAAAGATCGAAAGCTGGGCAGCCTGTTTTAATTGGAACGGTCTCAATTGAAAAATCTGAACAAATTTCTCAATTTTTTAAAAAAGTCGGGGTTGAACATGACATCCTTAATGCTAAGCAGCATGAGCGCGAGGCTAGAATTATTGAACACGCCGGCGAGCCGGGGCGAGTAACTATCGCCACTAATATGGCGGGACGGGGCGTTGACATTGTTCTTGGTGGAAAAAAACCAAGTCCTGACGATAGCTCAGAAGACTTTAAGGCCTGGGAGGATAATCACACTAGGGTAATTGAAGCAGGCGGCTTGGCAGTTTTTGGAACCGAGCGTCATGAGTCGCGCCGAATTGATAATCAGTTACGAGGCCGTTCTGGTCGCCAGGGAGATCCAGGTATTTCTCGATTTTATGTATCAATGGAAGATGACTTAATGCGGGTTTTCGGGGGCGAACGCTTGAAGGCGATGATGGATCGTCTTGGTCTGCCCGACGACGAACCAATTCAGCACAAGCTAGTTAGTAACTCGATTGAACAGGCTCAAAAGAGAGTTGAAGGGCACAATTTTGATATTCGCAAGCATTTGGTTGAATACGATGACGTAATGAATCAACACCGGGAAGTTGTTTATCGTAAGCGAAAAGGCATTTTGGAATTGAATCCAACCAAGGAGAATTGGCTCCACGAGGAAATTGAGGAACTTCTTCACGAAGATGAACTGGCGGAATTTAAGAGCAAGGTTGAGAAAGTAGGAGAGAGTAACTTTAAAAAAGTTGAGCGGTTAGTTTATTTACGTACTGTTGATGCCCTCTGGGTCCAACACCTTTCAACAATGCAGCACCTCAGGGAAGGAATTGGATTAAAAGGTTACGCACAAAAGGACCCCTTGATTGAATACAAAGAAGCAGCCTTCGATATTTTTCAGCGTCTCAAGGACGATATTGAAAACCAAGTTGTAGAAATGTTGCTCAAGCTAGAGGTTAGAGAGCCGGCACCCGATCAGATTCAGCAGCAAAACCAAAACCTAAAGCTTGAGGGGGCGGATTCAAGTTTGGCGGGCGGCGGCTTTAAGCTGGCAGAAAAATCAAATAAGCAAGATGATTCTGATGATCGAGCTGTTGTCGCTCAAAAAGAATCTATGGCTACAGAAAAGGTTGTTCGTGATTTATCGCCAGTCAAAAACAGCGGCGTTGCGTTGACGGTCAGGGGTCCAGGCGGCCGAACAATGGTTGAGCCAGCTGCTCAGACTCAATCCCTTAATCCTTATGGAAAAGTTGGACGTAACGATCTTTGTCCTTGTGGAAGCGGAAAGAAATTTAAAAAATGTCACGGCAAAAACTAACCCATCTTTACATTGATGGACAAAACTTTATTAGTAAGATTCGAGGAATCCTAGTTAGGCGCGGTATCAAAGATCCGGATATTACCAAGTTCGATTTTTGGGGAATGCTCAACGAGAAATTTAAGAAAGAGAATGTCGACCTAGCTGCCTTCTACGGTGCAAGGGTTTTGCCTCATGAGGAAACAAAGGAAAAATCAGAAGAGCTTTTGATTCGTCAACAAGAACTTCAGGAACACTTGCAACAGCAAGGGTTTAAATATGTTTTAAGTGGAATTGTTCGGGCTCAAGTCAAATCAGGCGAGGTGCGGTTTGTGGAAAAAGGAGTAGATGTCAAAATTGCAATCGATGCTGTTGTCGATGTGCTTAAAAACTCAGTAGGAAAAGTAATTTTGGCTACCTCTGACTCGGATTTACAGCCAGCGGTAAAACAATTGCACGAGCTCGGAGCTGACGTGGTTTACATGGGGTTTCGTAATCGTCCCAATCAAGGCTTAATCAAAACCACCGACCGTTACATTTTAATTTCTAACGACGATGTAGTGAAATTTTATCCGCAGAGTTCAACTAAAAAGAATTAAATGAAAGTTATCTTTATTCTTGGGAACGCGGGTAGTGGTAAAGATACTCAAGCTGATTTGCTGAGCGATCACTTGGGTTTTGCCCAGATAAATGTCGGACAGATTTTAAGGGAGTCGGTGAACTCAGACGATGATAGCTACCAAATTTTATCCGAGTCGAAAATGATCGCTCTATCAGGACAAATGGCCCCAGCTGAGCCAATTGGAGAAATAGTACTGAACCAAGCAAGAAAATTAATTCAAGAAGGCGAAAGTGTGATTTTTAATGGTTTTCCGAGTATGATAGAGCACCTTGAAAAAGTTGAAAGTTGGCTGGCAGAAAATGATCAGCTAGAACCGAGTTTTATTTACCTGTCCGTGCCTATTAACGAGTGTTTTTCTAGGATAATTGCTAGATCTGCTGATTCGAATCGTTTTGGACGATCAAACAGAAGCCTTGGCTAATCGCCTAAAATCATGGCATGATCATCGCAAAAAGGTTGTTAAAAAACTTAATCAAGAAAGGAAGATTAAAGGTTGTTAACGGAAATAACTCTATTGATGAAGTAAATGGGGATGTTTTAAACATGTTGCAGTTATCAGAAACCGAACCAAGAAATTATTTGCCTGATGATTTGCATTTGGTACGACGACAACGTTTATCTTAGAAAGTAGGAAATTATGTCCAAACAAGACCATCAAGTCAGATTGCAGGTTGCTAAGCAAGCCTCGTATATTTCTGGTGAAGAGCTGAAGCGTCACTTTCATGGTGATTGGCGAGTCGAAGACATGAAAAAAGGTGTTGTCGAGGCCGATCGGGCAAGCCGTGAGTCGATGCTAACCTTTTTGAGTCAGGTTTACCCAGAAGATACGATTTGGGGTAAAGGTATGGGCGAATTGCCTAAGGTCAAAAAGTTTTGGCTTATTGATTCCTTGAATGGTGGCGAAAATTACGGTACTGGCGAAAGCTACTACGCTACTACTGTTGCTTGGATTGAAAACGGTGAACCGATTTTAGGTGTTGTTAGTAATCCTTCTCGTGGTCAGTTGTTTTCGGCAGTTAAAAATAGTGGCGCCCAGCTCAATAATGTCCCTCTTAAAGTAAGAGAGACAAAGCAGGCTAAAGATGCATATATCTTGGCTAGTTTCGGCCACGGTGAAACTAGAGCTACCAGCGTCAAGACGGTTGAAAAGTTACTAGATAAAGTCCGCCAAATTAAGATCCGTGAGTGCCCAGCGTTAGAGATTTGCGCAATCGCTCAGGGGACTCACGATGCTTTTATTCATCACGGCTTTAAACCTTGGGATTGGGTCGCTGCTCAGCTAATTGTTAATGAAGCCGGAGGAACAATGAGTGATCTTGAATCAAAGATGATGATGGTAAAAACTGAGTCAGGCTTAGTTTCTAACAGTCATCTTCATAACGAACTATTAAAGATAATTAATTCGAAATAGGGTGATGATAAATAGACAGCAGGCAAAGTCTATAAGAACACTGCTATTGAATCGGACAAAGTCCGATATTGAGAGGTTTTGCGCTATTGAAGGATTTGAGCCCTCAATCCGAAGTACTTTATTTTTAACTGGGTATGATCTGGAGTTATCATCTCGACCAGGACGGAGAGATCTTGCCCTTAGGAAGTTTGTATGAAAATCGGGGGTCATGTTTCGGCGGCCGGCGGGGTGGATACGGCTGTGCAGCGCGCGCTAGATATTGGTGCAAATTGTTTTCAGATTTTTATTACCTCTCCTCGAACTTGGCGGAAAAATACTTATTCCGATGAGCAGATTGCAGAATTTAGCAAGGGGATTGACACTTATGGTCTGAAACCGGTTTTTATTCATGCTTTGTATCTTGTGAATTTGGCAACAGACAATAAGGAGCTTTTAGAAAAGTCAATTGATGCTCTAGCTCATGCTTTGATAATGGCAGACAGGCTTGGGATCCAAGGTGTGATTTACCATACCGGCTCCAAACGTGATCGAGATCACGATGAAGCTATGACTCAAGTAATTGAGACCATGAAAGAGGTCTTAAAACGAGCGCCAGGTAAAAGTCAGTTGATTGTTGAAGGGGCGGCGGGTCAGGGTGGGGCACTAGGATCTACTTTTGATGAGCTTGGGCAAATGATAAAGGGCGCTAGTTCTGATCGGGTTAAAGTTTGTCTTGATATGTGTCATCTATTTGCTGCAGGCTTTGATCTTCGAACTAAGACTGGCATCGACGAAACACTTGGAGAGTTTGATCAAAAAGTCGGTTTGGAAAACTTGGTTGTTATCCACTCAAATGATTCAAAATTTGGCTTAGGGGAGGCTCGTGATCGCCACGAAAATATTGGCGAAGGTAAAATTGGCAACGAAGGATTTAGGCTTCTGGTAAATGATTCCAGGCTAACTAATTTGCCCTGGATTTTAGAGGTTCCAGGTTTTGGCGAACATAAGGGTCCTGACCAAAAAAATATAGATCAACTAAAATCATTACATCGTGATTAAAAAGTATTCTAATCGGAAAATTGCCGATATTTTTTATGAAATAGGCCAGATGCTTGAGCTGGTTGGCGAGAACCGGTTTAAGACAATTGCTTACGAGAATGCCGCTGGGATCATTAAGGTTTATCCCGAGGAATTGTATGATATTTACCATCGGGATGGGTTAAGGGGGCTTACAAAGATTAATGGGATCGGTGAAAGTATTGCTAGTAAGGCGGAAGCTTTAATTACCAAAGGAAAATTACCGTTTTATGAACAGCTCAAGAAAAAGGTAGATCCGATTGCCCTGAAACTGGTTGGTATTACCGGAATCGGTCCTCAGACCGCGCTTGAGCTTGTTCGAATTTTAAAGCCCAAGAGTCTCGTTGATTTGAAGGCAAAGTTAAAAAAGGAACGGCCTGGTGATAACTTTGGTTCTAAGCAAATTCAAAATATTCTAACCGAGCTTTCTGAGCGCCGCCACGAAAAACGATATTTGCTCAGCGAAGTGGAACCGATAGCCCAAAGAATTGTTACTTGGTTACTTGAGCGACCTGAAGTTACCCAGGCTGATCCGGTTGGCAGCTTGCGACGACGCAAGGAAACAATTGGTGACATAGATTTGGTCTGTGCTAGTAAGAATCGAAAAGCAACCGTAGAGGCTTTTACTCAGGCTGGTTTTACAGAACGGATTGTTGTGGCCGGCTTAGGCTTAACGACAATTGTCCACGAGAGTGGTTTTCAGGTCGATTTAGAGTTGGTAGAGCCGGCAGATTATGGCGCATTGCTTCAGCATTTTACCGGTGGCAAAGAGCATAATGTTGCCTTGAGGACTTGGGCGCAAACCAAGGGCTGGACGCTATCGGAAAAGGGAATAGAGAACATTAAGACCGGCAGAACTAAAAGATTTAAAAGCGAGAAAAGTTTTTATAAAGCACTGGGGATGAAATGGATGCCGGCAGAACTAAGAGAAAATAGGGGTGAAATTGAGGCAGCCCTAGCCGATGAGTTGCCAAGGCTGGTTGATAAAAACGACATAGTTGCCGACTTACACATGCATACTGATGCTTCGGACGGTAAACTCTCGCTGGAGGAAATGGCTGAAGCGGCTTATAAAAACGGTTACGAGTATATTGCAATCACTGATCATTCTCAGGGTGCTGGTCGAGGTTTGGGTCCGCGACAGTTAGTGAAGCATATAGAAAAAATCAAAAAGCTCGATCAAAAATACAAACAAAAAAAGTTTAGAATCTTAGCTGGAGTTGAGGCTAATATCAGGCCCGATGGGACAATTGATGTGGCTGATAAAATCCTTAAGGAATTTGACTGGGTAATCGCCTCAATTCATTCGAGCTTTAGATTTTCGCCTTCAGTTATGACTAAGCGTTTGGTTAAGGCAATTGAAAATCCTTACGTTGATTGCATTGGCCATCCAGCCACCAGAAAATTATTGAGTCGGGAGTCGATAAATGTTAATTGGGCGACTATTTATGAGACGGCCGCTAAAGCTAAGACCCTATTAGAAATAAATGCCGATCCTCATCGCCTAGATTTAGCTGACACAAGGATACAAGCTGCAAAGGAGTCTGGGGTAAAGTTTGCTATTAATACCGATGCTCACGCTGCAAGCGATTTTGAATATCTGAGTTACGGCCTGGCAATGGCCCGTCGTGGCTGGCTCGAGAAAAAAGATGTAGTCAATACAAAGTCTTATCAAGATTTTTCTAACTGGTTAAAGATCCGGCGCTCATAAAATTTTAATATTCAAAAGTTATACTCGATGAAACAATCAGTTGTTTCTGTTAATATTCTTAGTACATATTATTAGATTCCTGGAGAAAATTTGATTGATATTAGGAACGTAACTAAATCCTATAGTCGTTCGTCTAATCCGAAACAGCGAATCTTAGCCCTCGATGATATTAACCTCGAAATTGGTAAGGGCGAGTTTGTAAATTTAGTTGGGCCATCCGGGGCGGGTAAAAGCACTCTGATTCGTCTATTGATTGCCGAGGAGAGGCCTGACGAGGGAAGTATCTTGGTTTCTAAGCGTGATATTGCCCGACTCAGAACCAAAGACCTCCCTTATTATCGTCGCAAAATTGGCGTAGTGTTTCAGGATTTTAAGCTTTTGCCGGTTAAGACCGTGTGGGAAAATATTGCTTTCGCCCTCGAAGTCTCCGATGCTGCCTCGAGCGATATCCAGGATCGCGTGCCAAAAATCCTTACAATGGTTGGCTTGGGCGACAAAGGGCAGAACTACCCCAGTGAATTATCTGGTGGTGAGCGACAGCGAGTAGCAATTGCCAGAGCAATGATCCATTCACCAAGGATTTTAATCGCCGATGAGCCAACTGGTAACTTAGATCCAACGACAACTTGGGAAATCGTTGAACTCCTCGAAAGAATTCACCGCAGTGGAACGACGGTTATTTTAGCGACTCATGATAAGGCTGTTGTTGATAAACTGCGGAAGCGGGTGATCGTGATCGAGCATGGACGGGTGGTGTCCGACGAAAAAATTGGCCGATATATCGTACCTGGAGAGGCCTAGATGAGTACGCGAGGTTTTGGGCGGGTTATCCGTCTTGGGGCAATAAACTTTTGGCGGAACCGTTGGTTATCCTTGGCTTCTGTTTTAGTAGTAGGTATAACTCTTTTTATTATCGGTGTATTTTTTATCCAAGGCGTGGTTATTCAGAATACTACTCAGGCGATCCAAGACAAGCTCGATATTTCAGTTTATTTTAATGATGATGTCGACGAACAGGTCATTACTGATATTCAACGTTCAATTGCCAATCGTCCCGACGTTAAGAGCGTTGAATATATTACCAAGGAAAAGGCCTTTGAAATTTTTCAAAGCCGTCCATCTTCAGAGAAAATCAAAAGTCTTATTACCCCCGAAGACAATCCTTTGCCACGAAGTCTGGTGATTAGACCGAGTAGCCCTCAAGACTTGGAGCAGTTGGCCAAGCTTTTCGAGGCCGACCGCTATGAAGCTTTGGTTAGAAGAGTTAGTTACCAAGATAACAAGAATGTAATTGAAAGTTTAGTTGAGGCTTCAACGACCGTTAAGAAAAACGGCTGGATTTTAACGGCGGTCGCAATTATCCTGTCCTTTATCTTAATTTACAATACAACCAGAATTATTATTGTCTCTCGAGCTGACGAAATCGAAATTATGCGGCTTGTTGGCTCAACAGAGAGTTTTGTTCGCTGGCCGTTTTTGATCGAGGCCTCATTGTACGGGGTTTTTGGTGCGCTTGGAGCCAGTGGCGCCCTTTACGTTTTTCTACAATACGATTTGGCTAGCGCAACTCCGCTTTTGTCAATTGCAAATTTTTTGGCACCGGACATGCTTAGTTTTTATGTGGATCACTTGATTATAATTATTGCAGTCATGATTGCTGCCGGTGTTCTTATCGCCACGACCATGAGCTCGTTTGCCGTTCGACGATTTGTTAAATTGTAAAAGCTTGCTATTATCAGCTTAATTATGAGGGGCATGCTTCAACTAAACAAAAACAACCCTTATCGGTTTTTAAACCCTATTGCCTGGCTGGTAATTTTGTTGATAGTCGGATCTGTTGTACTTCCGACTAGTTCTGTAGTTGCTAGTCAATCCGATGTAGATAGACTTGAGCAGCAGTCGGCTCAATTAGAAGCGGAGATTAAAGAAAAAGAGGCAGCGGCAGCTGATGCTCGAGCCGAGGCTGATGCCTTGTCTGGCGAGGTTGGCCAGCTTGATAACGACATAAGTTTAACGGAAGCGAGAATCTCAGAAACAGCAACCAAAATCAGTGACGTTGAAAGTTCGATTTCTCAAACTAACGAAGAGATAAAGGTTCAGCAGGCATCGCTTGAAGAGCAAGAGCGTAATCAAGACGAGACCTTGAGAGTTTTCTACGAAACGGTCACTGATGAACTATTATTTGTTTTAGTTGGTTCCAATTCAATTTCGGAAGTAATTGATCATAATGAATACCTGGAATCACTCGAAGGACAAATCGAGGGAGCGATTGCCGAAATCGAAAAGCTCAAAAGGGAATTGCAAGAGAAGAAAACCGGACTTGAACAAGAAGAAACAGAATTGGCAAATCTCAAAGCTCAACACGAAGCATATAAAATTGGCTTGGTTGACGAAAAGGCTCGGAAAGATGCTTTATTGAGTGATGCTGTTGCAACTCAAAAGAGTTTTGAAGACGAGGTTGCCGAAGCCGAGGCGCTTAATGATAAGGTTGAAGCTGAGTTGAGATCAGTCCGCTCCAAGCTAACTCAAAAGTCTGGTCCCGGGGTTATTAAGGCTTCCGACCAAGGAACTTCAGCGGTTGGTTTTCAGTGGCCAACTAACTATCGGTACATTTCGACTTATTTTGGAGGCTCAACTCCATTTCAGCCGGGTGGTGGGCATGGGGGGTTGGATTTGGTCAACTCGGCTGGAACGCCAATTTACGCCGCGGCCGATGGTACGGTTACGGCAGTAACATCAATGACTTATAACGGCAGTTACTATGCTTACGGAAATTACATTGTCGTTGGTCACAATGCCCGTTGGAGCTCGCTTTATGCCCACTTACAGGCCTTTGCCGTTTCGGCCGGGCAAGAAGTTCATCGAGGCGATGTGATTGGCTATATGGGTTCGACTGGCTGGTCAACTGGTCCTCACTTGCATTTCGAAATTTGGGAATACTCTGCTCGAGTTAATCCTTTGGGGCTCCTGCCCTAACACCTTTATCTTTGAGTATTAAAGGTGTAAGCTCAGTTTATGAGCAGTGGTGATGAGGAGGGACGAACAACGGTATTAACCGAAGCAGTTCAGTCGCCAAGCGAGGTGCAAGACGACCTTGCTCTTCGACCAACTACTTTAGATGATTTTATTGGCCAGGTGTCAACTAAACGCAACCTGGTTATTTTAATTGAGGCGGCTAAAGGTAGGGGGCAGCCGCTGGAACATACCCTATTTTATGGACCGCCGGGCTTAGGAAAGACTAGTCTCTCTTGCGTGGTGGCTAATGAACTCGGAGCACAAATTAGAATCACCTCAGGTCCAGCACTAGAAAGAGCTGGCGACTTGGCCTCTATTTTAACCGGTTTAAAAAGGGGTGATATTTTGTTTATTGATGAAATCCACCGCCTAAATAGAACTATTGAAGAGATGCTTTATCCAGCGATGGAGGATTTCTCGCTCGATCTGATTATGGGTAAGGGTCCCTCGGCTAAGACATTAAGGTTGGAACTTGAGCAGTTTACATTAATTGCGGCAACAACTCAGATTGGCAAGCTAAGCTCGCCGTTGCGTGATCGCTTTGGCGCTCATTTTCAACTCGATTTTTATGAAGATCAGGATATCCAAAAGATTATTGAAAGAAATGCCCAACCTCTTGGGGTAAAAATTACGCCGGAGGGAGCTGAAGAGATTGCTAAGCGCGCCCGTAAAACACCGCGAATCGCCAATCGTCTTTTGCGTCGAGTTAGGGACTACGCTCAGGTTAAAAAATTTAGTCAGATTACTGCAATAGTGGCCGACAAGGCCTTGAATTTACTGCACATCGATAACTATGGACTTAATAAAGCAGATCGGAAATTATTAAGGACGATTATTGATCAATTCGCTGGTGGGCCGGTTGGCTTAGGAACCATTGCTGCTATTCTGGGCGAAGATCCGGGAACAGTTGAAGAAGTTTATGAGCCTTTTTTGATGCAGGTAGGTTTTTTGGAGCGAACTAATCGAGGTCGCACTGTAACAGCTAAAGCGGCGATGGCATTGGCGGCTGATGTTTAAAATACTCCTTGCCTTCTTGGCCTATGGGGTATTTTTATTAGCTTTTTCTTTTTACTCAATTTATGCGATTCACCACTTAAATGAATTTGGTTACTCGGGCGATGCCTCGCAACGCATGCTTAAAGTTTACATTGGGTTTACGGTCACTGTTCTAACCTTAACGGTAGTTGGGGTAATTTCAGGCTTGGTTAGCTTATGAACTTAACTAATTTAACAACTGGCAAAAAAAGCGCAGCCTTTCCCGGTAAAATTATAGAAGAAGATATTCTAATCTTTGTTCGTCGACATTGGATTGCCTTTGTAAATTGGTTGGTTTTTTTGGCAATAATGCTCCTAATACCACCTACTGTTTTTGGAATACTGGTATTCGTTGGACAAACAAGTTTCCTGCTCGGAGAGAAATTAGTCTATCTCACCCTATTGAGTAGTACAATTCTACTTTTTTCGGCGGCGGTTTTTATGGTGGCCTGGATTGAGTATTATTTGGACGTCTCGATTATTACAACTGACCGCTTGGTAACAATTAGGCAAATCGGCTTATTTAATCGTCGAGTTGCAGAGCTGAGCTTGTTACGAATTCAAGATGTTTCGGCACAGATGAACGGGTATTTGCAGTCATTTTTTCAGTTTGGGACAGTAATCGTTGAGACGGCTGGAGAGACTCCAAACTTTGTGATGTATAATGTACCTAAACCGCATTTAGTTGCTAATACAATCCTTATGGTTCATGATCGCCTGGCTCACTCTCAGTTGGGGGAAAAACACATTAGGCGTGAAATGGCTATTGCAAATCAAGATACTTCTGTGCCAGAAAGAGAAATTCAGAAAAGCATTATTAAAAAACTACCAACTTCTGCACCACCCAAAGATTTTGACCGCCGTCGTTTGGATTCGGGTATTAGCCGAATTAATGATACCGTTCAGCAAGAGTTAGAGCCGGTAATCCAAAAGACACCGCCAAATAGACTACCGCCAGA
The DNA here is from genome assembly GCA_020429585.1 of Candidatus Berkelbacteria bacterium. Lineage (GTDB taxonomy): Bacteria > Patescibacteriota > UBA1384 > JACPKC01 > JACPKC01 > JAGQLE01. The sequence continues at coordinate 10,270 of JAGQLE010000006.1, read as the reverse complement.
CAATCGTTTTAAAGACAGTCAACAACTCGAGGAGGGGGAATTAATATCACTACAAGATTCTTAGTCGGTGCGAGTATCTTGTTATTGCCGGGTCTAGCCTTAGCAAGTGACGATGTCATTATTAATGAAGTTAATTGGGCTGGATCGGATTCATCTTCCGCCGATGAGTGGCTCGAGCTTTATAATAGTGGCTCGGAAATTATTGATTTAAAGGGTTGGCAACTAGTAGATCTAGTTAAGGACAAGCTATTAGTAACAATGCCAATCGCTCAGATTCCCCCAAATGGATTTTTTTTGATTGCCAATAATTCTCCTGATTTTAAATTCTCAAAGGGAGAATCGAGTCTGGCGATTGAGCCTGATTTGATTGAAAATAATTTAAGTTTAAGCAACTCAACTTTAAAATTGGGTCTAACCGATAGCAATGGTGTTTTGATCGATGAAGTTGGCGACAGTAACTTACCTCCGGCTGGTAGCTCGGAAGAATTTAGGAGCATGGAAAGGACGATTGATGGCGATTGGATAAGCGCCACTGAGTCGATCAATCTCAAAATGGGTTTCGGAACACCAATGCATTCCGGGCAGCCACAGTTTTTAGATAGTGACTGTCGACTAATAAAAGATAAAAATGAGTGGCTACCAATTTCCTGGCCTATTATCGAATATCCTGAAAATCCGATCGAAAAAGTTTTGATTAATGGTTTGGACCAAGAATACGTGATTGAGCAGGGTTTGTTAAAAATCAATCCCAGGCTTGAGGCGGATAATCAGTTTAATCTACAAATAATCAGTAGTAACGGTTTGGCGGATTTCCGGTCGGATACATGCAGTATCGGTCAGCTAAGTAGTGAAATCAAAATCAATGAGTTGTTACCTAATCCAGGAGCTGAGGGTGTTGAATTTGTCGAACTAATAAATGAATCTGACCAGGCAGTTAGTCTGTCTGGATGGCAAATTGATGACTTAATCGACGGGGGGAGTAAGCCGCTTACGTTGCAGGATCTAATGATTGGAGCTGGCGATTATCTTATTGTCAATTTGGGTAGCTTAAAACTCAACAATAGCGGAGATGAGTTTTATTTATTTAACCCTCTGGGAGAGATTGTAGATTCTACGAGCTATGCCAATAGCCCAGACGGACTTAGCTGGTCTTTTTACCAGGGAAACTGGGTTTGGTCGGAGTCAACCCCTGGTACAGCCAATCGGCCGGCTGCAAAGCCAGTAGCTATTTTGACAGAGGTTGCTAAAGCTAGCCTGAGTACTGTTCTGGCCGATCCTTCCGGTCAAGTTTTTAAGGTCTTGGTAAATGTAATTGAGCCGCTTGGCACTTACAGTAAAGATACAGTGATTATTGAAGACATGGGTGTCTTTTCCGAGCTTAAGCTCAAAGGTAATCCTAAACTAGAGGCCGGCGATCGGATTTCGCTCTGCGTTAAGAGATCAAAGACGTCTAACCCTAGAATACTCGAGCAGAAAGACTGTTCTTTGGTTATCGCTGATCATAAAGATGCATATGTAGCTGCGGCAACATCCCCATTAAGGATTTTTCAAAAATTAAAACTATCAGGGATAATTACTAAGGCAGAGCGACGAACCTGGCTCGAGAATGAATTTGGGCGTTGGCAAATTACTCGAAAAAGCGGCCTGAATCTCCCAAGTTTGGAGGAAGGCGATTTAGTCGAGGTTACTGGCTTAGTGGTTGCTCTGGAGCCACCTCGAATTAGAATTCTTACCGATGGGGATTTAATAGTTGTATCTCAGAAGGCAGACGTCGAAACTGAGCCACAGCTCTTATTGTCACCTAGTCGGATTGAAGAACGAGTTAGCCCTGTTAATCTAAACCCGGCCTTCGATAAATTATTCGGCTTGATCGATGATTTTTCCCAGTTGCAGGCTGATACGGATTTTATCGGAGCCCGTGTTTTAGGCGAGAAAGACACTGCCAAGGGGCAAAATGAATTTTTGACAGGTTTAGTAATTTTAAGTTCAATACTATCCTTACTAGCTATCGGTGAATTATTATGGAAAAAGTTGAGTACCAAGCAAAAAGCTTGGCAGATTTAGACTTAGTTGCTGCCAAGCTAGTAGCTAAATTTAGACCGGGTGGTGTAATTGGATTGAGCGGTCCGTTAGGCGCAGGTAAGACTGCTTTGGTTAAGGCGATTGCTCGCCAACTTGGAATTAAGGATCAGGTTATTTCACCAACCTATCTTTACCATCAGGTTTACGAGGCACCTGAGCTGAGGGTACATCATCTTGATTTGTACCGAATAAAAAGCATGGGTGATTTTGAAGCTCTTGATATCCCATTAGATGACGACCGTGGATTTTTTTTAATTGAATGGATTGAGAATGTTCCAGAGTTATTACCGATAGCCGATTTTTGCTTGAGATTCAAATTGAGTGGAGAAACTAGAATTATTGAGGAAGTCTTATGCAAAGATCTTTGATTATTGGCGCCGACAATAAGTTTTTGCGCCTAATAGTTATTGGTAGTAACTGGTTAGATAAAACTATTGCTGTCGGGGCAAAGGAGCGCAATGAGCGCCAGATTATAAACGATTTTTTGGACCAGAATAATCTAAGCTGGTCAGATTTTAAAAGTCTTTATATTTTTAGGATTCCTACTAGTAAGACTTCGGTTAGGGTGGCTAAGACCATTTTAAACACTGTCGGTTGGTATTTTGATTTGCCAGTCAAAGAAATCGAAGGGGAAGAGTTTTTAAACCTAGAGAAAAATGAAATTCTCGCCCTTGTGGCTGATTTGAATACTTAATCGTGCTATAATTTTAACAACAGTTTTACCCTCCCCCAGGAGGGCTTATGTTATCCATGACCAAAGAAAAAGAGCACGGCGCAAAGCTAAAAAAATATCGCAAGAACAGGAAGTGGCTTTGGGGACTAGGAGCCCTAGTTGCTGTTTTTGCAATTGGTGCTGGTTGGTTTGGATTATCGGCTGCTAATGCTATTTCGAAGATAACAGACAGCAACAATGACCGAAGCTCACCGTTACTTCGTTGGTTTGGTCAAGATGTTACTCCTGATCAGCTTAAAGGTGAGGGCGACGGACGGATTAATATTCTCCTTATAGGAATAGGTGGCGCAGGACACCAAGGCGGCGCTTTGGCTGATACGATTATGGTTGCCAGTATCGATTCACAAAATAATCAGGTCGGCTTGTTATCTATTCCGCGTGATCTGTTGGTTAAAATTCCTGGCTATAACGAAGGAAAAATAAATAGCGCCCACTCTTACGGAGAGCAGCAGGAAGAGGGTGGTGGTCCTCGCTTATTAAAAGAAGTCGTTAGTGAGGTTATTGATTTACCGATTCACTATTATTTTCGCGTTGATTTTGATGGCTTCGAGGAGTTTATTGATGCTCTGGGAGGGGTTGAAATAGATGTATCCAAGGCTCTTAACGATCCTTTTTACCCGGATGACCGGCTAGTTGGCTACCAACCACTTTATATACCGGCGGGATTACAGCTGATGGATGGTGATACAGCTCTTAGGTATGCACGCTCGCGTAAAACAACCTCTGATTTTGATCGAGCTAGTCGGCAACAACAAATCATTCTTGGCGTTCGCGACAAGGCAATTTCGGCTGGGGTGATCGCTAATCCGATCAAGCTCAACGAAATCATTCAGATTGTCGGCGACCACTTAAAAACCGATATCGCCCTTGATGAAATCAAGAGCCTATTAACAATTGCTCAAAAAATAGATTCGGATTCTGTCATAACCAAAGTTCTTGACAATTCGACAAATGGAGTCTTAAAAACCTATAGCAACGGGGGGTACTACTTAATTCCCAAGGCTGGTATGTACGACTATAGCGAGATCCAAAAAATGGCCCACGAGTTATTTAAAGATCCTTATCTAGCCCGGGAAAACGCCAAGATCGAAATCTTAAATGGCAGCTCGACAGCTGGTCAGGCGCTTAAGCTTTCCGAAGACTTACAAGCCCTAGGCTATAATATTGTGTCGATCGACAAGGCAGAGTCGACAAAACAGACGGTTATTTATGATTATTCCAGTTCAACTCCCTTTACAGCCAGCTTCTTGGCTAATAGAGTAGGCGTTAGTATAACACCTGGGCAGACGACGGAGGCTGACGGGGTTGATATTAGAATTATTCTCGGAGATGACTACCAGAACAGTTCCAGTTAAAGGCTGGCAAACTTTTGTACATCATAGTTGGTTTCGGTCTTTGGTGCTAATACTGGCCGGGTCTTTTTTGCCCTGGTTAGATTCCAGCTCTATTTTTATGTGGCTAATTGGAGGGCTTACTGTTTTAGCCGGTATTGGCCAGCTTTTTAGCTATCATCGCTGGTTGGCGGCAATAACCATTATTTTCTCTACCGGCTTATTAGCTTTTACTATCGCCCAAAGTTCAAACTTAATTGTTCTATTAGCGTTGATGTTGGCGGGTTGGTTAGCTGTTAATTGGATCCAGGGAGACATGGCGATCTTTACTCAGGCTCTTGCAGTGCTACTTGGTCTTGTCTGCGCTGAGTTATTTTTGAACTTGCTTTTCTGGCCGGTTAACGCGCCGTCTCAGGCAATTTTATTAACTAGTTTTGTCTTTGTTTTGCTGGAGCTTATTACTCACTTTGACGAAGATGGTTTTGATTGGAAAAAGATGAGCTTTAGTTTAGGCTTAAGTTTATTAGTAGTTGTAAGTATTTTAGTAGCAGCTATTTGGTTTGGATTTTAAATGGAACATGAACAACAACAAGAAGTTTTTATTCCCCGTTGGGTGCCTTGGTTGATTTCTGGCTTGGCTTTGAGCTATCTTGCAGCGAGCTTAATTGTCGGACAATTATTCTTAGTGGGTCGTCGCAGTCCCTTGGTGGACTCTTTGGCTCGTTGGTTACCTGTGCCAGTGGCTCAGGCCGGTAACCAGTTTATTTGGGCGCGTCAGTATCTCGAATACGAATCATTTATCGAAACCTTTCTGGCTCGTTCAGCTGAATCGGGGGTGGAGTTAGATTCAGACAGTTCTGTTTCCGACCAAGTGATCGATATTCTGATCGCCAATCAGACTACGGCCAGGGCAGCTAAGGACGAAGGTTTAACAGTAACAGAGGAGGAAATTCAAGCGGCTTATTCGGATATTCTGGTTGCTCAAAGTGATGAGTCGCCCCGTGAGGTTTCAGAGGAAGAGCTCGAGCTGATTTTAGAAGAACTTTATGGTACCGACCGAACTGAGCTTAACGATTTGATTAGGATCAAGATCCTCGAAGAAAAGGTCCGCCAAGAACTGATCGAGCAAGTGAATTTCCGTCAAATCCTGGTGGCCGACGAAGCTCAGGCTCAAGAACTAATTCAAAAACTCAATGAAGGTGGATCGTTTGAGGAGCTGGCCGCAGAGTTTTCCAAACACAAAGAAAGCCGGGAAGCAGGGGGTGTAATCGGGTTTGTTGCTCGGGGTGAGCAGCCTGAAGAGATCGAAAAAGCGATCTTTAGTAATGCCGTGGGCTTGATCGAAGCTCCGGTTAAGACAGATTTTGGTTTTCATGTCATTGAGGTCTTAGAAAAGAAGGGCAATATTCAGCAGTCGTTCGATGATTGGCTGGCTGGCGCCAGGGCTGATTTTGGAGTCAAAGTATATCTTAAATGAGCTCAATCTCGGTTATAATTCCAACCTATAATGAAGAGGAGTATCTTCCTCATTTGCTCCAATCACTTGCCAAGCAAAGTCTAGAGCCACTCGAAGTTATTGTGGCAGATGCCAACTCTCAAGATTCAACCCGTGAGATTGCCCTAAAGGCAGATTGTATGGTTGTTGACGGGGGTCTGCCAGCAGTCGGCCGGAATCGTGGAGCACAAGTTGCTCAAGGTGATTATTTGTTATTCTTGGATGCTGACGTTATTGTGCCAAGTGATTTTATCGAAAAAGCCTTAAAAGAGTTCGAGGATAGGTATCTAGAAATTGCCCCAATAAAGTTTAAGCCAATTTCGAGCTTAAAGCTGGATAAACTGATGTTTAGAATTAACGAGCTTGCTCAGCAGGGTTTGCAGGAATTTTATCCGATCTCTCCAGGGGCGGCCCTTATAGTTACCAAAAGACTTCATCGAAGAATCGGTGGTTTTGATGAGGAGTCAGAGATTGAAGATAACGATTATGGTGATCGGGCGCGGGCAATTGCTAAGTTTGGCGTAATTACGACCACTTATGTAAATTTATCGGTTAGAAGGTTTGATAAAGAGGGACGATTTAAATTGCTAAACAAGTATATGAAGCGCGGATTTTTTCGCCGTCTCCGATCTCTTGGGGTAGATTACGATTTTAAGTACCAATTTGGCGATTATTCCGAAGCCGAGGGTTTGACGCGGGCGGAAAGATTTTTAGAAAACATCTTGCAGCAGCTAGAAAACAAAAAAGACTCCTTTTAAAGGAGTCTTTTTTTGTTTTCTCTTTAAATTAGTCGTTGTAGTTTAAGTTCCAGTTAACACTGCTTGGTTTGACGGTAATCGGGTTCTTGTTGTCTTTAATTTTATTATTGCCCGTAATGAGCTTAACGTCTTGGTTGTCATTGTCTAGCTTAATATTGTTATCAACATTAGTGTCTGTATCGCGATCATAATCAAGAGTGTTTTCATTGCGGTCACCATCAAGGGTGCCGTTATTGGAGAAGTCAGCACTAATTTGTCCGTTGTCTTCCGATACATTAGCATCGCCCTCGCCATCAAGCTCAATTTTTACTTTTTGTTCTTCGACTACCGGATCGCTGTCAGTCGGATCCGATGGGGTATCAGTGGTAACTGTTAGGTTGGCCTGATTGTCTTTTGCTTCATCTGCAGTATCACTATTTGTGTCTTCGTTATTATTACTACCTTCTTCTGAATCCGCCATGTCTAAGTCTGGTAGGTCGGCAATTAAGGTTCCTCCAGAGACCGAATCGTGGTTTTCATCAGCACTGAAGCTGGCATTTAGGCTTGAACCGTAATGAGCTTGGGCTCCGGCCACTAAAACAACTGCAAGTCCTAGGACTGAGATCAAACCGATTGAATTTTTATTAAATTTAAACTTTAGATTCGAAGACATTAATGTCCTCCCGTTCGTAATACAACTATATATGACGATATTTAGCCAATAGTGTCAAGGGTAGTAATTGTGAATAATTTGCATCGTAATCTTGCTTAAAAAACCTATTTTAGCTATATTGAGCAGGTCAGTTTTGGGCGCGTGGTGTAGTCTGGCCTAACACGCCACCCTGTCACGGTGGAGACCGCCGGTTCGAATCCGGTCGCGCCCGCCACATAAAAAGTATTCAGCCTCGTGCTGGATATTTTTGTAAAGTAAAACTCTAGTGTCGTTTTTAAACTCACTTTCGGGTGGGTTTTCATTTGTTTTAAAACATTGATTTGTGGACAGAAAAGATACCGGTCAACCCACTCCTCCTTGACGCCGGCAATAAAACGAGTATAGTCTGGAGTTTGTAAAACATGAATAAGAAAGTTTTATACGTGCTGTCCCTGGTTGGGAAGCTTGGTTTTGTTATTGCCCTGCCGGCGGCAGTTTTTGCGTTTGGTGGTGCATACTTAGATAAAAAGCTCGAGACCACACCTTTGTTTATACTATTGGGGTTGGGCTTGGCGGTTTTGTCTTCGGTAGTTTGGGTTTATAAGTTTGTCAAAAGTATAGAAGAGTAAATGCACGAAATACACTTAGCATCTAACGTTTTATTTAATATCGGCCCCTTGGCGGTGACTAATGCGATATTAGCGACCTGGCTTGGCATGCTGGTGATCTTGGCTATTTCGGCGGCTGCAACCTTTAATCTTAAATCCATTCCCACTGGTTTCCAAAACCTGGTTGAATGGATCATCGAGGAGCTGTTGGGTTTGATTGAAGGTGTGACTGGGGATCGCCGTCGCGCTGAACAATTTTTGCCGATCTTAGCTACTTTCTTTGTATTTATTCTGGTAATGAATTGGATGGAATTGATTCCCGGCTTTGGCAGCTTGACTATTGGTGGTACTCCGCTACTACGAAGTGCTAATACCGATCTTAATACGCCGTTGGCATTGGCTTTAATCTCTGTAATTGGAACGCAGATTTTTGGAATTTTAGCTGTCGGCTTCTGGCAGAATCTTGGCCACTACATTTCTTTTAAAGGGCCAATTGAGTTTTTTGTTGGGATCCTTCACTTAATTGGCGAGTTAGCTAAAATCATGTCCTTTGCCTTTCGGCTCTTTGGTAACATTTTTGCCGGCGAGGTTTTGCTAGTGGTTATCACATTTTTGGTTCCATACATTGTGCCGATGCCTTTTTATGCAATTGAGGTTTTTGTTGGCTTTGTTCAGGCACTTGTCTTTACGATGCTAACCTTAGTCTTTATGACGATTGCGACCACGCCGCATCATGAGGCCGAAGGTCATTAATTATTGATTGATGATTATTGGCTAGGTAGTCACTAATCATTAGTTAATAAGTAAAGGAATTATCCTGAAAGGAAAAATATGAGTACAGAAACAATGCAGATTTTAGCAACCGCCTTGGCGATTGCTGGAGGTGGAATTGCACCAGCAATCGCGATTGGTTGGATTGGTGCTAAGGGCCTAGAAGCAATCGGTCGTAATCCAGAGGCTGCCTCTAAGGTACAAACTGCCATGATTTTGGCAATTGCTTTCGCCGAAGCGATTGCAATTTACGCCTTGGTTATCGCCCTAATCATTAAGTTTGTCTAATGGCGAGCGAGACCACGACAACTGGTCACGAGACTGATTTGAGCACAACTCAGGTTGAGGCAGAGCAATCTCACAGCGGAGCAAGCGGCATCGCAGCTTTGGGAATTGATGGTAGTTTGCTGTTGGCTCAGATTGTAAACTTTCTCTTGCTGTTGTTGATTTTGCGATTCGCCTTATACGGGCCGATTGTCAAACTCCTTAGGGAGCGACGGGAGAAGATTGAGTCTGGACTTAAGATGGCTGAACAGAGTCAGGCTGACGCTCAGTTAGCTGAAGAGCAGAAACATCAAGTAATTTCCAAAGCTAAGACTCAGGCAGCTCAGATTATTGAGCAGGCTGAGGCTAAGGCGATGGCGAGTGCACTTGAAATCAAAAACAAAGCTAATCAAGAGGCGGATAAGCTTTTAACTCAAGCTAAAGAGCAAATCGAGCGAGAGAAGTCTCAATTGATGGCCGAAGCCGAAGCGGATTTAGGTGAACTAATCGCTGTCGCTACCCAGAAGGTTGTAGGCAGTGCAGATATCAAAGTAGATGAGTCGCAGATTAGCTCAGCCTTGAGCGAGGCGAAAGGTATTTAGTGAAGGCGAGGATTTGGGCTCAAGTTTATTTTGACTTGACTAAAGATTTAAACGTTGCTGACCGACTTGGTTGGTTGACGGCTTTAAATAAAAAGTCGACTGCTACTTTTTTCGCCAAATTATTACAGGTTAAGGTGAAACCTGCTGACTTAGATATGCCAGAGTCTGTATGGGGATTTTTGGAAGCGCTCCACGAAGCTAAGCAGTTTAAATTACTTCCAGAGATTTTCGAACTAGTTAATGATGAGTCAAAAAGCCAAAATCTGGGTCAAGTTATCCGTGTAGTTTCTACTAATCCTCTTAGTGGTGAACAGATCAAATCCCTTGAGGCAAAACTAGGTTCTCGGGTTTTAATCGAAAATATAGTTAAACCCGGTTTGGTCGGCGGAATCCAGATCAAGGTCGGCCAGCAACTAATTGATAAATCCTACAAAACTAATCTTATTCAACTTCAGGAAACTTTGAATCAAATGGAGAATATATGAGTGATAAATCAAATATGATCGTGGAAAATCTCAGACGAAAAATTGAAGGCTTTCAGCCGTCGGCTGATCAAGCCCAGGCTGGCACAGTTCTTGAAGTTGCTGACGGTATTGCTCGAATTAGCGGTTTAGACGATGTTCGGTCGATGGAAATGGTTGAATTTGCGACTCGAGCCGGTAAGACGGTGACTGGTTTAGCTTTAAACCTCGAAGAAACTAATGTCGGTGCCGTCATTATGGGTGACACAACCCAGGTGGTTGAAGGCGATAAGGTTAAGACAACCGGCCGACTCTTAGAAGTTCCGATTGGTCAGGAATTGGTTGGCCGAGTTGTTAATCCCTTGGGTGAACCGATTGATAACAAAGGCCCACTTAATACTAATAAAACTGGTTTGGTTGAGAGGATTGCTCCTGGTGTTATCAGTCGAAAATCAGTTGACACACCTCTTCAAACTGGCATTAAAGCTATCGACGGCTTAATTCCGATCGGCCGCGGTCAGCGCGAGTTGATCA
>JAGQLE010000049.1 GCA_020429585.1 Candidatus Berkelbacteria bacterium | reverse complement strand
CATTTCTGAATTTGTGATTATTTCCCCCTGATAACGATCAAACTGATACTTGCGCGCACGGGCAACTCGCCCCCTAATCATACTTGATGATTCCGAAGGTTTTTTATCGACTAAATCCTGGTATTTAACTGCTGGCACAGTAATGGCCAAGTCAATTCTATCTAGAAATGGGCCAGAAACTTTCTTTTGATAACGGACTATTTGACTCGGAAGACAAGTGCAACCATCCGTCCCTGCCTTACCACATGGACAAGGATTTTGAGCGGCTACGAGAATAAACTTAGCTGGGAAAGTCGCCGTGTTTTGGGCTCGAGAAACCGTCACTACACCATCTTCTAGTGGCTGACGCAAAACCTCTAAAACTGAGCGAGGGAATTCGGGCAGTTCGTCTAAAAATAAAACTCCTCGATGAGCTAAAGATATTTCGCCTGGACGAGGCCAGGCCCCACCACCAATCAAAGAAATAGCACTCGAGGTATGATGAGGAGACCTGAACGGCCGCGTAGTAACTAACCCCTCTCCTTGCAAAGCTCCAGCTACGCTATGAATTTTAGTTACCTCGATTGACTCGGTATCGGTCAGAGGCGGCAAAATTGAGCGGAAGGCTTTGGCCAGCATCGACTTACCTGACCCTGGTGGACCCGATAGCAAAACATTATGTCCTCCAGCGGCCGCGATTTCCAATACTCTTTTGGCTTGAAACTGTCCTTTTATCTCAGAAAAATCTGGCTTACTTTCTGTCATCGGACCAGTAGTAAAAGGCTGCGAGTAAGGCTTGATTCGTTGACGACCCGCAAGATGGGCAATCAACTGATTCAGGCTCTTAATTGGCTTAATCTCGAGCCCTTTGACTACCCCTGCTTCTTGGACATTGGATTCGGGTAGGTACAATGTCTTAATCCCAACTTCTTGAGCAGAAAGCGCAATGGGCAAGACTCCTGTTACACCACGCACGTCTCCATTTAAGGCCAATTCTCCTAGAAAAGCGCAGCCACTGGAATCAATCTTGAGCTGCTCATCCGAACCTAAGATTCCAACGGCAATAGCTAAATCAAAAGCCGAGCCGACTTTTTTTAGACCAGCCGGCGCCAAGTTGATGGTAATTCTCTGTAAGGGAAAGCGAGCCTCCGAATTACCAATCGCCGACCGCACCCTTTCTTTAGCTTCCTCGACCGCCTTATCAGGCAAACCAACGATAGTTAACGCGGGTAATCCTCGGGATAAATCAACCTCAACTCTAATCAACTTAGCTTCAAGACCAACTAAGGCAAATGAGTTAAGAATTGCTAACAAGAAACTCCTAAGAATTTATCGATTATATCCTTACTATCAGTATAACCGGAAACCCACCGAGCGTCAGGACGACGACGCCACCAAGTTAACTGGCGTCGTATTAATCCGTGCAAACCAAATTTAAGCTTGGTAATAAAATCATTTTTAGAAAACTTACCCTCTAAGTATTGCCAAGATAAATAATAAACTAATCCCAATTGCTTAAAATCGCTATCGGAAATCCGAGGCGCAATCCTCGCCACTTCATCAAGAAGACCCCATTTAAGCCAATTATCTACTTGGCGATCTGATCTCTCGTATAGTTCCTGCCTGGGCCGATCAACCACCAATAGCAAGGTATTCGGACGCAATGCCTGACCGGACTTAGGCATTGATCCGGCTTGAGCCCGGGCCAAAATCGGCTCTAAGCGCCGCCGATTCTTAAGATCTATTCCCTGGATAAGTTGAGGATCGATCGCTTCGATCCGCTTTATCAATTGGGCAATTGGTAAATTCTTAATTACATTATCGACAATCACCTGGCCCGCAAAATCAAATCGATCAATAACTGCCTCAACATATAAACCACTACCACCAACCAACATAGGCACCTGGCCGAGGTCGGAAATTTCATTGATTTTTTGGTCAGCCAAATCTTTAAAATCCTTAACGGTAAAATCCTGAATCGGCTCTACAATATCTAAACCGTAGTGCCTAACTTCCTTAATAACATAGTAATCAAACCTTTGCTCTGCTTGCTGATTAAAGGTCGGCTTATTGGTGCCAATATCCAAGCCCTTGTAAATCGCTCGGGAATCAGCCGAAATAATAGCGCCATTAAACTCTTTAGCGAGCTGGATTCCTAATTCGGTTTTTCCTGCCATCGTAGGACCAGTAACAACAACTAACTTAACCATCAATAAATTTTATATGATTATTAAGATTAACAAGTGACCAAGTAAGCTTGGCTAACCGATTAGAATCATGGCGCACTAAATCTGCCTTAGACACAACCGAAGCCTCAATAATTCTGGTCTTTTTAAGATTAGACAATTTAGCTTTGCTTAGCCTGACTGGCTGAGCCTGTTGACGCAGATACTTGGCCTGCAACTTTTTACTTAGCCTAACCGGACTCCAAACTACATAATCCGGCTCGGCATGAAGATAATGCCTAATCTCCTCAATAAAATCATGCAAAAAGAAACCATTAGTTTCTCCGAATTTAGTCATTAAATTGCAAATATAAACTTTTTTAGCCCGGCTTTTATTGATAGCTTGGCTGATATTCTTAACCAGTAAGTTTGGGATCACGCTAGTATACAGATCGCCCGGACCTAAAATAATCATATCGGCTCTTTCTAGGGCTTTAACAACTATGCTGTTAGGCGTAGCCGGCTTATCTAAAAAAACCTTGTCAATCTTTAGATGCCCGTCGTGCTTAGGCAGATCGATATTAGTCTCTCCTTGAATAACTTGCCCGTCTTCTAAGCGGGCCTTAAGCTTCCGATTATCTAAAGTAACGGGCAAAACCTTACCCTTAACTTTGAGCAACTTTGAAGCCTGTTCGATTGCTGCCTCGTCCGAATCTGTCAACTCTTTTAAGGCAGTAATAAACAAATTTCCGAACGAATGACCCGCCATCGAACCGCGAACAAAGCGATACTGAAACAGCTCTTTCATCATCTCTGATGATTCCGACAAAGCAACGATACAACGACGCACATCGCCCGGTGGCAACACTCCGTATTCATCTCGCAACTCGCCGGTACTTCCTCCGTCATCAGTCATTGTTACCACGGCTGTTAAATCCAAATCATAGTTTTTTAATCCTCGTAACAGTGTGTATAAACCGGTTCCACCGCCAACTGCTACAACCCTCTTTCGTCTCATAGAACTACTCCTGCCGCGCTTCAGCCCAAACTATTCACTAGGTATTTATTGATCGGCTCACGATTAAAACAAATCTTAAAACAATCAGTAAATAACTAACTTCCAGTGGTGGCGCGGGAGAGACTCGAACTCTCACTCTCATACGAGAACTAGGTCCTAAACCTAGCGCGTCTGCCAATTCCGCCACCGCGCCAAACGTGTCGATACTACCTAAATTAACAAACTTTGACCAGCTATAATGCAATCAAATCTTTTAGTGAGTCATAGGTTTTTTGTCCGATCCCATTTACTTCGAGCAACTGGCTTTTATTGGAAAAACTACCAATTTGGTTGCGATAGTCGATAATTGATTGGGCCTTACTTGGTCCTATTCCTGGTAAAGATTCTAAATCGGAGGCGTTGGCTTTGTTAAGATTTAATATAGTTTCGGAGTTGGCCTCGACGGGGATTTCTGTTTTCGCTCCAGCTACCGAGCCTTGATCGATTTGCTGATTTTTAAGAGCGACCAATTCGTCTTTGACTTTAATTAGTTCGGCCTGAAGACTGTTATTTTCCTCGTGTAAATTTTTTAAAGCCTCCAACTCTTGGGAATTATATCCCGGATTGGCTTTACCTACTTGATGTTGCCAAAGCCAAATAAACCAGCTTCCGCCAGTCAGAATCAAGCTTACCAGTAGTAAAGGTATCAAGTTAGCCTTAAGCCAACTAGTCCAAGATTTTACCTGAATCCTCCCCTTGAGCATTCATTAACAATTGCCAAGCTTTTAAATTTTCGGGAATCTGATTGAACCAGCCCTCAACTATTTTAATTGCCCGCTCTTTACAATCACGATCGTCGAGACGCGCAAATCTTAGCCTAGGCCAACCAGTTTGATCAATTCCCACTAAATTACCTGGCCCTCTTAATTTTAAATCAACTTCTGCCAAATCAAAACCATCATTAAGCTTTACAAAATTTTTTAGACGCTCAGAATCACTGTCACCAACGACAATGCACTGCCCATCTTTTTCCCCGCGACCAACCCGGCCTCGAAGCTGATGCAACTGAGCTAAGCCAAAATTTTCTGCTGACTCGATAATCATTAGCGTAGCATTAGGAATATTAATCCCTACTTCAATAATTGAGGTTGTAACTAGAACATCTATCTTTTTATCTTCAAAAGCCTTCATTACCTGCTCTTGCTCTACTTCTGTCAACTTGCCATGATAAGAGTCGAAACTTACCTCTGGTAGCTGGCTCTGATACCAGGCCATTATTTGTTTTAGCGATCGACCGATTCGACTTGCTTCAATCCTAGGCACAACAATAAAACTCTGGGATCCGGACCCAATAGCTTTTCTTATTGCCACAACGGCCTGGGGGTGCTCTGAATCTGCAATTAGTTTTGTTGTGATTTTTCGCCCCAAATTAGTTCGAGCAGCTAAATTGACGACTTTAAGTTGATCGATCATCGCCAGAGCCAAGGAACGGGGAATGGGAGTAGCAGTCATAGTTAACAAATGCGGCCTTATAGATCGCGAAAGTAGTTTGGAGCGTTGCTCCACTCCGAACCGATGCTGTTCATCAATTATGACCAAACCGAAATCAAATTCACTATCTAAAAGCGCATGCGTCCCAACATAAAGCTTGCCGAATTCAAAAACTGGTTGATGGCCGGCTAATACTAGCTCAACCTCAAATCCTAATCTATTAACTAACTCGGTTAGGCGTTTACTCAGCTGACGAGCCAAAACACGTGTTGGAGCTATCCAAGCCACTGAACGGCCGTCGAGTAGGCAAGAGATCAGCACCAAGCTTGCTACTACGGTTTTACCCGATCCGACTTCGCCCTGAAGCAGGGCTTGACTACCTTCGCCGCCACCAAGGTACTGGATTAACTGCCAAGCTGCCTTCCTTTGCTCGTCCGTTAGCCGAAAAGGCAATCCTGCTACTAGCTCGCGAATCTTATTGATATCTGGCTTTATTTTAGCCGCGCCTAAACCAAGTTCTGATTTAGCTAAGCGAAAATTATACTGAAGAAAATTCCATTCATCCTGAGCTAATCGTTCCTGAGCCTGTCTCAGCAGGGCGATGCTACTCGGTTGATGCAACTGCTGGATTGCTAAATGAAAATCCAAGCTATTACTTATCTTTATATCTGGCAGCTCGACCATGCCGAGAGCATTAATAATCAACTTATTGATGAAATCACTCGACAAGCCTTCAGTCGCGGGATAGATCGGTAGGATTTGCGGCTTACTAAATCTTTTTGGACTGGCCAAATAAACCCTTTTCTCCTGCCAATTCCATGAGATTTTCCCGGCCAAGATAAGTTTTTGGCCATTACGCAAGACCCGGCGCAAGTAACCTTGGTTAAACCAGATGACTTCGATAGAACCCTTATCGTCAACAAGCTTAGCAGTCACTCGCGCCCGTCGCTTGCCAATGTTTGGCTTGTAATCTAGATCCCGAAGCTGGCCAGCAACCACAACTCGATCGTCAGCGCGAAATACCTGATCCAAACTGTTTAGATTGGTCAAATCGAGCCAAGACCTCGGCCAATGAGTGATTAATTGACCAGCTGTTTCGATACCTAGACGCTCAAGCTTAGCTTTGGTAGTTTGTCCGATCCCCGGCAGCAGCCCAACATCATACTTGGGAGATATCAATTTAGTAATCATCACACAAAAAAGCTCCGACTATTCGGAGCTTTTTTATAGCTATTAAACTTATTCAGTAGTAAGAGTATCTGAGCTGGAATCTGTTGAACTAGAAGGAGTTGCGGAATCGGTCGATGTATCTGATGTTGCCGGATCAGGACCTTCGAGCTCATAACGCTTAATCGCTTCAACTACTCGGCCGTCATCCTTAAGATCTTCCACGAATAAAACGTGGTCTGGATTGATTCTCATTACGTCAGCAGGTCCATGAAGTTCGTTACCCAATTTAATTAGCTTTAGCTCTGCTTGGCTAGATCCCGATTGATCATCCGGCTGTAAGCCTTGCTGTTGCTGAACCTGAAGATAAAAGATATTTTCTAGCTTGGCCGAGCCAGGCGATTGGGAAAACTTACCAAAATAAACTTGCCCATTACTAAGAAAAACCGCCTGATAAGCACTTGAGTTACCACCGAAACCGACTGTGCCTGCCGAACCTCCGCTAAAGACACCGGTCGCCCACAGTACTGACCCAACTACCGCCAACGCGATAACAATTATTAATGTGATGACTGCACTTTTCATTTCTTAAACCTCCATTCCCTCCCGGGTTAAATTTAAATTGAGTATACCTATCCTAAATCGAAGAGCAAGTATCCATATCCACATACCTTATAAAAACTCAAAAGACCCTGTAATTGCCAGACAAAGCTCTTTGACTTCGTCCCAATCAGCTACTGGCGTCAAGCATTGAACATAATAAGCGCTTTCGTTTCTAGTCGTAACCGTTAAGTGCATTCTTTCTCGATTCAGCGCTTTGGGCCGGCGAAAAGTCAGCTGAACGGAAAAAGCTTCCTGCCCAGCTAGATCAACACCATTAACCCCCTCCTTTTCTATTTCCGGATAAGCTGACGAAAACCGACGATCAACATTATCTCGCAACTGCTGAAGCAGAGGTTGAGACGAAAAGGTCTCTAGGAGACCCAGACCAGACTCTTGCCAAACAGTTACCGTGAGTTGAGGAGCGGGTTGCACGATCTCCAAGCTTACCTCGTCCTTATCTTTGTCTAGAATTTCTTTAGGAGTGAAAGTTGAAGGGTAATTAATTTTAAAACCACGCTCCTTATCAATATGATGACTCTCTAGGCTAATCGTCTCAGGAGTAGGTAAAAAATATAAATAAGCAGTCAAACCAATTGCAACGAGTGAAAGTGCGCCAATCAAGCTGATTAATAAGATCTTTTTCATAAAATAATCTTATACCAAATCCCCTCCAAGAAAAACAAAAAGTCCCGGCACAGCCGGGACTTTTTCAGACAAAGACTTGCTTAGTTGTTAGCTCTACTAACTTCAACCCATTCATCGACGTCGTATACAAGCACTAAGACGTCGTCATCACCAGCAGCAAAGGCGGCAGTCAAGTTAGAAACACCATCGGTATCTGAGTAATTAGAATCAACTGCGCCATCGTGAGTAATTACTAGAACGTCGCCATCTGTAGCACTTCCTTCACCCATTGTTACATCACAACCGTCGGCATCACCACAAGTTACCCTAACCAGAGAAGCAGTTGGCGTGAGGGTTGCAGTAGCATTCTGAGCTCCGACAGCATCATCTGCGATATCTAAATCTTGAACACCTAGGTTGACCCGGGCATTAAAGACTGCATCACCATCAAAATTAGACGCACCATCTACATCGAGCGTACCGCCTGTATGGATATTGCCACTCGTATCAGCGACTGTAAACACGCCACCGTCAGCCGTAATGCCGCCGTTAATTGTCGCTAAGCCGTTAATTGTCGCCGTACCATCGAGTTGAGCATTTCCATCAGTTTCAAAAGCACCCTCAACAAAGAGAGAGTCGTCAGCAAGAGCAATAAAACTACCAGGCGTTGAGCCCGTACCAATCCTCATGCCAGAGTTAACCGTAACATCACCACCAACAGTTAAGTCAGTTGTGGCACCAGTTAGAGTAACATCGCCATCGAAGTTCGAAGTACTGTCTACATCGAAAGTTCCCCCGACATGAGCATTACCCGAAGTATCGGCAACGGTAAAGACGCCGGAATCAGCCGTAATACCACCATTAAGA
>JAGQLE010000005.1 GCA_020429585.1 Candidatus Berkelbacteria bacterium | reverse complement strand
TTCATTAGATGATAAGTAAACAGACTAACCTCATTACCGGAGACTCCAACAAATCTTTTTGTAACTGAGACTTGGTAACCTATACCGTTGTTCTCTACTATTAAAATAGGATCTGTAAAGTCAGTAACTATTCCAGAAATTGTGGCAATCATTATTGCGTTCTTTTTTTGTATTCACTTATTATTTTCCTGAAGGCAAGATCATACCCCTTTACCATCTTGCTGACTGAAAAATTCTCCTCTACGTGTCTCCGACAAAGCTCACGCATCTTTGAATATTCTTGATTGGTCATCGAATAAATACGATTAACAGCTTCTATCAATCCTTCAAATCCATAACTCTTAATAATCCAGTCACCTCGCACATTGTCTTTGTCAGTATTTACTAGAAATCCTGTTATACCGTCTTGGATAATTTCAGGAGATGAGCCATTGGCAAATGCGATTACCGGTGTCCCCGCAGCCATCGCCTCAATCATAACTAATCCGAAAGGCTCTTCCCATTTTAATGGAAGCAACAAGGCTTTAGCTGAATAATACTTAAGGACTTCAGGATGAGGAACCAATCCCAAATATTCCACAAAATCCTGGTCAAGCTTTGGCTTAACTGTATCCTCAAAATACTTTATATCCCCAGGGCTCAGATTTGCATCTCCGACAATTGAAATTACTTTGTTTAATTTCTCGGCAACATCAATTGCCAAATGAGGTTGCTTTCTATCGATAAGTCGTCCTACATATAACAATTTTTCATTTCCCGATCGATCAAAAGGAATATTTTCAAAATCAATCCCATGATGAACAACTGATGCAATGTTAAAATTAGGCTTAGCAAGCTCCGCTTGACGATTCGAAATGGCAATAAAATAATTATCCTCTCTGTATTTCTTCATCCGTTCTCGCTCTATTTGATATTGCATATCATCATTGGGATTTCCATGATAAGTATAAGTAATTGGACATGAGGTTAACTTAGAAAAAAACATTGCCTTGCGAAGATCATGCGCGTGTACGATGTCATACTGTTTTGAATTTTCTGCAACATGAGCAATGTTAAATAAATCGTACTGATACTGTAGATGAGTATAGGCAGCAGGATTCTGCTCCTTAAGATCTCCAAATTGCTCAAACATCGACTTTAGTTGGAAACTTTTTAGGTTGGCCCTCGTCTCCGTTCCAATCGGAGAGAATAAATCAACATCATGCCCAAGATCCACTAAGCCGTCCGCAATCTGGACAGTTAAAACTCCTGGAGCAAATATTTTTCCTCCGCCTTCTGGGATAACCCTACTTCCTAATGGAATGACCGCAATTTTCATTTGTTCCTCCGAATATTCTCGTTTATATTAGATCAAGTAATTAACCTTTTTGAAAGGATTTTGTGCCTTATTTTTCTTTTGTAATGCCAGTTAAAAATCGAGAAAAGCTAATTACTAGAGCTATAAATTCCTGCATTACACAAACGGAACAAGACTGGGAGTTAGTGATTGCTGACGATCGAAGCGATGATAGTACGAGAAAAATTGCTACACGTTTCGCAAAAAAAGATCCACGCATAAAGCTAGTTGCATTATCGGGAAAAGACTTAAGTGGTGCTGCTGGCGCAAGAACAGAAGCAATTAGCGCAAGTAGCGGAGAGATAATCGTTGTTGCTGATTCGGACGATGAGAGCTACCCGAATCGACTCGCGCAGCTAAAAGAGGCATTCCAACGAAACAAAAAAATTGAGGCTGCCTACGGACAATTGACAGTTGTAGATGGAAATAAAAATTACACCAGAATTGGTCATCCGTTTAAACTAGAGCTGCTAAAAATTTATAACTATATTCCAAATCCGGCTGCTGCCTATAAGAGATCGGTTTTTGATAAAGTCGGTGGCTACGATCTAAGCCTATCAACTAATGAAGATTATGATCTTTGGTTAAAAATCGCGGAAACTGGCGGACTTATTGTACAAGTTCCCCATCCGCACACGATCTTGTATAAACACGATGAGCGACTAACATCAACAATAGACTTCGAAAAGCACCGAATAAACCTTGCAAAAGTTAGAAAAAAACACGATTTACAAACCCCAAGCTTAGCGGATGCAAAAAAAAATATAGATGACGCTTCTGAGTTGCAATATTTGACTTCGGAGAAAGCCGAGCTTTTTTGGTTTACTAATCCGAAGATTAATTAATCTTCTTCAGAAGATCTAGATAATTGTCTGTTAATCTTTGAAAACTAAAGTGTTTTTCAGCATATTCTCGGCAATAACGCCTATCTATTTTTTCTAACTTCAAAATAGAATCTGCCATTTGATTAACATCATCAACAACGTATCCGGTCTTTCCATTTACGATAACTTCATCCGAAGCCCCAATTCTTAAACTCACAACTGGTGTTCCAGACGCTAATGCTTCAATCATTACTAAGCCAAAAGTTTCTTGAATCTGTGAGGTCATTAAAATTGCCTTTGCCTTACCAAAAAGATCCGCCTTCTCTTTTCCTGAAACCTCTCCCCTGTAGATAACGGTTTGATTGTCGATCAAAGGACTGATTTGCTCTGAAAAATATGGTTCTCGTTTTTTATCCCCGGCTAAAACAATTGGCACCCCCGCCCTTTTAGCTGCCTCAATCGCCAGATGCGGAGCTTTATGCTCACCCATCGCCCCGACAAATAATACAAACTCTTCGGGATCCTGATTAAAGGTAAATTCAGAAAGATCAATTGCATTATGGACAAAACCCAAAAAGTTTACATTTTTTGCCGGTTCCTGCTGGGACTTCGAGACAGTAACAATATTAGGATGAGCATAATCTTCTAGAGCGGTGGCAAGCTGAGGAAATATCGGCAAATGCAAGGTAGTAATAATTGGTGGTTTTAAATATTTGGCCAAAGGCAGCAATAAAAAGCCCGCCCTCATATGATTAAATACAGCGTCAAATTCTGATTGATGCTTGTCTAGATAATTTGCAACTCGAGCAATATAAGAAGCCTCTATCCGTAACGCCCTTGATCCCTCAGAAAATGTTGGATCAATTTCAAGATCGCTAATCGCCTTATCCTGCAAACTAACAAATTCTCCCGGGACATTGCTCGACCCTGCGCCAATAGTAGTGGTATCAATCCCACGTTTATTCAACTCTTGAATAAACCCGAACGCAACGCGCTCTGTGCCGCCCTGCCCTTCAACGGGCAAAGTTGCGTAAGGAGGAATAATTACTGCGACTTTCATCTAGATGTAACCTAACCTTTTGCCTTTTATTTCCTGCTTTTCTCTCGCGTAATCTAGCGGCAAATTCATGCGCTTAAGACGCTTTTTACTTTGAGCATTGGCGCGCTGATAATAAGTATAGAATCGTTCAGCGATAAATTTCCAATCAAATTTTTCCTCAACAATTTTTCTTGCTGCCTGCCCCAGCTTGGACTCAAGTTCAGGATCATCAAGTATCTTATTTACCCTGTCTGATATCTGCTTAGAACTTCGAGCTCTAACTAAATAGCCATTAACGCCGTTCTTGACTGCAAGTGGTATACCACCTTTATTGCTAGCCACCACTGGAGTATATGAAGCCATCGCCTCAAGTGCGACCAAGCCAAGTGGTTCATCCCATGTTGAAGGAAAAACAAAAACACTCGCTCTTCGATAGAATTCCTTCAGCTCTCTAACGTACTCAGGCCCAAAGTAACCAAGAAAATGAACATTTCTCAATTTGAGATCTTTAGCAATACCTTGAAGACGGTCCTGATCCTCACCGCTACCTAAGATAAAAATCTCACCCTTTATCTTAGGAGCCGCCCTCAAAAGATACTCAACCCCCTTATGCTTCTCAAGCTTCCCTACAAAAATAACAACTTTTTTACCCTTGAGTTTGTACTTTTTCTCAATAGTTTGGGTTGACATTCTCTTTGGATAATTTTGCAGGTCAATACCACCAGTAATGATTCTAATTTGACGGTCTATGCCTCTCCTTTTATATATTTTCAATAACCACTTTTTCGTATCACCAGAAACAGCATTGATAAACGCTGACCGACTCAAGGCGCTCTTAGTAAGTGGAATCCATCTTTTGTCTTGAGTGGCGGTAAGTAAACCGGTGCCGTGAATTGTAGTTACGAAATAAGTCCCATACACGGCTCTTATATAGTCTGCTACCCAGGTTAAGTACAATGCATGATGAACATGGATTACATCTGGCCTAAAATCATGAATTACCTTTAAAACTTGAGCCAAGCTGCGAGTAAAAAGCTCGTCAACTTCTTCTGGGTTAAGATTGTGAAACTGCTTAGCGTTTGGCCAGCTGGGATGACCGGTACTTGCGACTGTAAACGGCAAATCAAAGTTATAGATTTTTACGTTTTTCAACTTGATGTTTTCTTTGTTTGGACAAAAAACTGCGACTGAATCCTTAGGATGATCCTCGGCTAACTTTTCTGCTAATTTCCGTGCATATGTTCCGCTTCCACTTCCAAATAATGGATACTTTAATAGCATTAATATTTTCATGTTGCCACCTTCTCATTAGTAAATTATTAGGCTGATGATTTCCAATATGTATCAAGTTTCTGCAGAGTCAACTCTTTGCTCATTTTTTCTTGGTAATATCCTTTAATAGATTTCGGCAAATCTTTTTTAAAATTTGACGCCTCTTTCCATTTTTGCTGTTTAATATCATTTTCTACATCGGATTTATTAAAAGTAATTTCTCCAAAATCCAAGAGAACTACTTTATCGTTTTTATTTAAACCGCTATTAGAAAGCAAATTGTATACCCGGTCAGAAAACCCACTCTGCCAGGTTTCATAGATGGATTCAATATATCTATCTATTAAAATTCTATCTTTTTCTTCGCCCTTGCCGAATACTTCACTTAAAACCTCTACCTTGTCTTGGATAATCTTATCACCTTCAAAAATTGGGTTACCTAGCAATCCTAAATTAACATTTCTCGACACAATCGCTCTAGACAAAGAACGTAATTCATTTAAGGATTTATAATTATTCATAATTCGCAATATCTTCTTAAAGTTAAAGACTAATAACGGATTCTTACTAAAGTCATCTTTAAGCAAACTCAACATGGTTCGAGGATATTTGATCACCCGATCACTCCCGTACTCAAACACTTCGTGTTGCAAACCTTGCCCAATCTTTTTCATTTAGTTAGATACCCCACAGCTTCTTCTGGACTCATAACATCGATAAACATCTCAACTCCAGTCTCAAATCCTCCAAAATCACTGACTCTAGGCGCAATCTCTAGATGCCAATGATAATAACTAGGATCCTCACATGAATTAGGCAAGGTATGAATAAAATAATTTAGAGGTGGATTGTCAAGTGCTTTGTCTAACTTTCCGATCACAGATTTCATTATTTCAGCGAGGTTTCTCAAATCCTCCTGACTTGCTTTTTCAAACCCCGCTTGATGGTTTTTGGGCAAGATCCAAATCTCAAACGGAAAACGGGCTGCATAGACCGTAAAAGCAACAAAGCTCTTGTTTTCGGCAACCAGTCTAATCTTCGACTCGAGCTCATGCTCGATCATATCGCAAAACGGACAGCTGCCGTTCTTCTTAAAATAGCTCTCAGTATGATCAAGTTCGCGCTGAACCAAGCTAGGAACAACGTTGGCAGCCAAGATTTGGGCGTGAGGATGAGAAATAGAAGCTCCTGCTTTTTTTCGATGATTATAAAGAGGAATAGTACTTGCAACATTGCAAACCTCTTGAAAGTACTCGACGCGACGACGAGTCACCTCGAATAGCTCAAACCAAACTTGCTCACTAAATGTATTTAGCGCTATATCATGATCTTTGACGATTACTACGTCATGGCCACCAACGCTGGGTTGAGCCGAATAAAAATCCTCCACGCCATAGGAACGAACCGAACAGACATTGGCATCGGTAACAAAAGCCGGATACTTATTGCCAATAACAAAAATATGATCAGTCTCAAAGTCTTGGTAGCGTTTTTGATAGGCCTCGCCTCCGACTTCGAAAACACAAGCCTTGGTTGCTTCGCTTTTTTCCTCGTTTTTAGTCACATAATCAGAGGGTCGTTTTGACCGCTGGGGGGCAATCACTACCCAATCACCAGTTATAATGTTTTGTCTAAGCTGGGGCACTAGCCTCCAAACTTGCTTTTGCTTGATTATTATCGAAACACGCGAGATGAGTTACGGCAACAGCGATCGCGTCGGCTGCGTCATCCTGCTTAGGAACCTGGCCCTCAATGTGATGCGGAAGCATTTGGTTAACTTGGGGCTTGGTTGCTCGCCCGTATCCGACGATCGCCTGCTTAATCTGAAGCGGCGTGTACTCATAAATCGATAACCCGGCACTGGCGCACCCGAACAGAATAATACCCCTAGCCTGACTAACGGCCATTGCCGTCGTAACATTGCGGGCAAAAAATAACTTTTCGATTGCTAATTGATCAGGTAAAAATTTAACAAGCAGAGCCGTGAGCTGATCATGAATTGCCACTAAGCGGGTAGCCGTCGGTGATTTCGGTTTAGTCTCAATCGTGCCAGCAGCAACTAGCAGAGGAGATTTTAGCTGATCAACAATACTCCAACCGGTAATACCGATCCCTGGATCAATCCCGATTATCCTCATTCCCCTCCTTATAGGATTTAAACCGGCTCACCGTTGCTTCTAAGCCGGTAGTAAAATTAACCTGCGACTGCCAACCGAGCTCGGTCCGCGCTTTCGAGGCATCCAGGGCCGAACGGCGCTGTTCACCAGGACGCGCCTCGTTATGGATCTCTGGAAAATCCGAGTTCATCAAGGCTTGTAGTTGGTTAAATATCTCTATGACGTTGGTTTCTATCCCTGTCCCAATATTATAAGGGCCAGATCCTTGCTCAACGGCCGCCACATTAGCATCGACTACATCTTCAACAAAAACATAATCCCGAGTTTGAAGCCCGTCGCCGAAAACAACCGGTCCCTGGCCACTATTAATTTTTTCCAAGAAAACCGCAACCACTCCCGTCTCGCCCTTGGGATTTTGCCTCGGGCCATAAACATTCGCATACCGCAACGCCACCCAATTAACGCCATATTGAACTTTGTAGTAGTGGAGGTATTCCTCCATCGCGAGCTTAGTTACTCCGTAGGGAGAAACAGGTTCGGTTGGGTGATCCTCTGTGGTTGGAACCTGGTCCGTATCTCCATACAACGCACCACCAGTCGAAGCGACAATTACCCGCTTAAGTCCGTTTTTCCGCCCTGCCTCCATCACATTCAAGAATCCTATGGAATTAACTTCGGCCGTAAATTGAGGTTTTTCGACTGATTCTGAAACTGACAGGTGGGCAGCGTGATGATTGATTACTTCCGGCTTAAATTCAGCTACCGCCTGCTCGACTTTAACTTGATCGCGAAGATCAGCTTCGTAAAACTTGGCCTTAGGATTGATATTGCGCCTTAAACCGGTGACCAGACTATCGAGAATTGCCACCTGGTGGCCTTTTTCTAAATAGGCGTCAACAATTTGTGATCCAATAAAACCAGCTCCGCCCGTAACCAATATTTTCATTTCCCTCCTAAATAATTAGGTAGCTAAATCAGCGTTTGTTTCTACTGAATCAACGTCTTCTAGGTCTTCCAGAGCTTCCAATACTCTAATTACTTTATCCTGCGTTTCTTCGTCCACGGTCTGGAAATTCTTAGCAACAAAAGCAATTTTTATCTCCGTCTGCTTAAGGCCGAGTGCTTCAACGGCTTGCTGCACCTGGTGTAATACAGTTGGCTCCATATAGATAACGGCCTCATCGGCCTCTATCTCAAAATCGTCTGCACCAGCATCAATTAATTCGAGTTGCTGATCTTCTGTAAGCGAATCAACAACTACCACCCCTCTTAAATCAAACAGATATTTAACCGAACCGCTTTCTGCCAAACGAAGATCGAATTTATTAGCAACCGCCCGCAGATCACCCATCGTCCGATTGCGATTATCAGTTAAAGTTTTAATCAGAATTGCTACCCCGCCTGGACCATAGGCTTCGTAGACTATTTCCTCGATCTGCACTCCGTCGCCAAGCTCTCCCGTACCGCGCTTAATCGCCCGATCAATATTGGCCTTGGGCATGTTGGCCGCTTTGGCTGCTGCTATTTCCATATCGAGATTTTTACCCAAGCGAGCGGCAACAGTGATTGATTTAGCAAGCTTGCTAAAAACCTGGCCGCGCTTTGCATCCGCCGCACCCTTTTTGCGTTTGATCGTACTCCACTTAGAATGACCAGACATAATAAACACCTTTTACGATGACTTTAGCTAGAGTCTAAACCAAAAACCAATCAAAATACCAGCCAATACTAATCCTCAAACCAAACTTTAGCGCCATCACTAAAGACAACCAGGTCACCTTCTTTATCGGTTCGATGACTCTCAATATCCAACTGCTCAAGCCGATCAATCACCTCCTGTGCCGGATGACCATAGCGATTACCTTCGCCAACCGAAATCAAAGCCAACTCAGGATGAACGTAATCCAAAAATTCTCGCGCACTACTATTGCCAGACCCATGATGGCTAACCTTTAAAACGGTAGAGCCGAGTTTAGTCGGGTTATCACGAATCAACTCTTCTTCGCCCTCTTGTTCAAGGTCGCCCGTTAACAAAAAACTGGTTGCTCCATAGGTAAGCCTAATCACAATCGTCGCGTCATTATTTAGTTCTGGTCTAACCCCTACATAGTCTTTGGTTGGATATAAAACTTCGAGCTCGACTTGGCCCAATCGCAAACTCTCTCCGGCTTTTACGGCCTTAGCGGAAACCTGGTTTTCTTTAAGAGTGGCTAACCAACTCTCATAAGTATGAGTAGTGTGGATTGCGCCATTTATCCAGACTTGATTCACTTTAAAACTATTTACGACTGCCGGAAGTCCACCGATATGGTCAGCGTCATTGTGAGTCGCAACCACCAAGTCAAGTTTTTTGCCATAAGTGTAATGTAAAATTTTGCCAACCACATCTCCACTCGGGCCACCATCAACTAATATTTGCTCATCGTCCGGAGTTGTAATCAGAATCGCATCGCCTTGACCAATATCAAGAGCAACGACACGTAAAAACCCCGCCGCCTGAGAAGGTTGATTTGCTAATTGAGCTGCAAAAGCACTGATTAGCAAGATGGCAATGCCAATAAATCTAAGTTGTTTTTTGAGCATGCTTTTTTAGTAAGTAAATAATACCAATCAAAATGAGTACGCCACCTGTCCAGCCAAGATGATGAACTGGCAAACTCTGACTTGCCCAGCCCACCTGACTCAATTTGTCTACCAACCGAATTACCACCACCGCCAAGCCTTCCGTTAGCCACGGCAAAATTAACACCCAGGGCAGAATTAAACTTGCCGCCGCTCCTGCCATCAAAATCGGAATCAATGGAGTAACTACCAAGTTGGCAAGTGGCGAGATTAAACTTACCTGGCCAAAATGAAAGATCAAAACCGGCAAAGTTGTTAGTTGAGCCGCCAAAGTTAGTGCAATGATCTGACTAAATGGCAACTTTTTGAAAACCAACAAAAACCATTCTGAGAAAACCATTAGGCCGATTACCGCGGCAAATGACAGCTGGAAGGCCACATCATACAAAATTAGCCACGGATTGATTACACTCATCATCAATGCCACTAGAGCAATAATCGTCGGACCATGGACCCGCCGACCAAACACAACCGCGCCAGCAATAAAAACATAAAAAACCGCGGCCCTGATAATTGAAGCATCGGCTCCGCTAATTACCGTGAAAGCTGCCACTAAGGTCAAGGCTAAAACGCTTGCCCGTTTTTTACCAAGAAAGGCCAACCCCGCCAAAGCGACCCAAGCGATAATCAAGACATTGGAACCACTTGCCACCAAAACATGACTAGTACCAGTAAGTCTAAAAATCTCTTCGAGCTTATCGCTGATATTACTGTTGTCGCCCAATAAGACACCGGCGATTAACTGCTGTTCAGGGTCGCCAAAGATCCTTACTAACCGTCTTGACAGCCAAACCTTAAAATGGTGCAACTGGACCAAGATAATATTGCCCTGATTTTGACCAATTAGCTCAGCATCTCTAATTACTATACGACCGGTTGCCCCGTGGGCCAATAAAAATCCCTTTTCATTAAAATTTACGTCGCTCCGGGGTAGCTGAATATCGCCATCCACCAGATAGACATCACCGTAATTAATTGAGTCCTGCTGAGGGAAAGTTGCCCGAAGACGGGTCCGATCGGGTAAATCCACATAAACTAGCTGACCAGACAGCTTGCTGACCGGACTACTTTTAACTCTGACTTCAAATTCACCGGATTGTTCGGTAGCTTTCGGTAGTCGAAGCCAATGCCAGCTCGCAACTAAACTTCCTACGCCGACCAGGCCGATGACAATAGCAAAAGTCTGCCACTCAAACCGGCCAATTAACAGCAAAGACAACGCTAGGAAAACTGCTGTTAGAATCAAAAAAAGACTGGGCAACAACCAGTCTTCCAAATAACTCCCCAGACCCAAACCAACAACCAGTAAAAAAGAAGAAGTGGCTAATGGCCAGGCCTTAAAAAACGACAGCTTGATCCTTTCTTAAATTCTAGTGTATCATTTGATGTTAAGGATTTTATGAGTGATAAAGATTCTAATATCGAACAAGAGCTTCAGCAGTGCCAAGAAGGCTGGAAGCGAACGCAAGCCGACTTTGAAAACTTCCGTCGGCGGATTAACGAAGAACGCCAAAGCCTACATACTACGATCAAAGTCGAGACCTTGCTTGAGTTAACGCCGATCATTGACAACTTTGAACGAGCTTTTAAAGCTGCAGGCAAGCAAGATCAACAATGGCTGGCTGGCTTCCGCCAAATTCAAAAGCAGCTTTCAGAGTTACTTGCCACGGCCGGTCTTAAAAAAATTGAAACTGTTGATCAGGTATTTGATCCGACTCGTCACGAAGCCTTAACTAAAAAACCTAGCTCTAAACCAGTCGACACGATTCTGGAAGAAGTAGAATCAGGTTTTGAACACGATGGTACAATAGTAAAACCAGCTCGAGTTATTTTGAGCAGCGGAGGGCCAGAGCAAGCGGAGGGAAAGAAAGAAGGAAATTAAAATGGGTAAAATTATCGGTATCGATTTAGGTACGACTAATTCGGTTGTCGCTGTTATGGAAGGTGGCAAGCCTAAAGTCATTCCGTCGGCAGAGGGTAGTAATACCACACCCTCAATTGTTGGCATTAGCAAAACCGGTGAACGACTTGTAGGTCAAATCGCTAAGCGTCAATCGATCACTAATCCCGAAAATACGGTTTTTTCGGTTAAGAGGTTTATTGGCCACAGATTCGAAGATGCAGAAGTAACTGAAACTCAAAAGCTAGTTCCTTACACCCTTAAAAAAGGCAGTGATGGCGGTGTTAAAGTCGCTTTGGGCGATAAAGAATACACTCCCCAAGAAGTTTCAGCTTTTATATTACAAAAGCTCAAGGCTGATGCCGAAAGTTATCTAGGAGAAACTGTCAACGAAGCAGTTATTACAGTGCCAGCCTATTTTAATGATTCGCAACGCCAAGCAACCAAGGACGCCGGAAAAATTGCCGGTCTCGACGTTAAACGAATCATCAACGAACCAACCGCCTCCGCTCTTGCCTACGGCCTAGATAAAAAGAAAGAGGGCAAAATCGCAGTTTACGACTTAGGCGGCGGCACCTTTGACGTAACAATTCTCGAAATCGGCGACGGTGTCTTTGAGGTCAAATCGACTTCTGGCGACACTCACTTAGGTGGTGATGATTTTGATCAAAAGATTATGGATTGGATTATCGACGAATTTAAAAAGTCAGAAGGAATCGAGCTCAAAAACGACTCAATGGCGCTCCAGAGAATCAAAGAAGCCGCTGAAAAGGCCAAAGTCGAACTGTCATCTAATCAAGAAACTGAAATCAACTTGCCATTTATTACCGCCGATAGCTCTGGCCCTAAGCACCTTGTCTTAAAACTTAGTCGCTCCAAACTCGAACAATTGGCCAGCGAATTAGTTGAACGAACCCGCAAGCCCTGCGAGCAAGCCCTTAAGGATGCTGGCCTCGACAAAGGACAAATCGACGAAGTCGTCTTGGTTGGTGGCCAAACACGCATGCCCCTAGTACAAAAAACTGTTACGGAAATCTTTGGCAAAGAGCCTCATAAAGGAGTTAACCCGGACGAAGTTGTCGCTTTGGGAGCAGCCATCCAAGCCGGAGTTCTTGGTGGCGAGGTCCAAGACCTACTACTCCTTGATGTTACGCCCCTCACTCTAGGTATCGAAACTCTGGGCGGAGTTATGACTCCGTTGATCGAACGCAATAGCACTATTCCAACCTCTAAAACCCAAGTCTTTTCTACTGCCGCCGATAACCAAACTTCTGTCGAAGTCCACGTTCTTCAGGGTGACCGCTCAATGGCGACCGATAACCGCTCACTTGGTAAATTCATTCTTGACGGCATCCCACCGGCTCCTCGCGGCGTTCCCCAAGTCGAGGTCGCCTTTGATATCGACGCCAACGGCATCCTCAATGTTAGCGCCAAGGACAAGGCCACTAATAAAGAACAAAAAATAACCATTCAGGCCTCATCTGGCTTATCGGAAGAAGAAATAGAACAGATGCGCCAAGATGCCGAAAGTCACGAAGAAGAAGATAAAAAGAAGAAAGAGTCAATTGAACTCAAAAACCAAGCGGAAACTCTAATTCACACTGCCGAGAAGACTATTAAGGACGCCGGTGATAAACTCAAACCAGAAGACAAACGACCAGTCGAAGATGCAATCCTTGCCGTTAAGGGCGTAATGGAAAGTAATGGCGATGAGCTAAAAGCAAAGGTCGAGGATCTTCAAACTAAGCTGAGTGAGATGGGTGCTCACCTTTATCAGAATGAAGCTGAACAACCCGAAGATAAAAAGGACCAGGATTCAACTAACCAAGACCAAGGCAAAGATTCAGACGACAAAAAAGAATAACAGGATCTAGGAGGGGATTTTGAAAACTAGTTTTAAACTATTCGGTGTAATATTTTTGGCTGTTTCTTTATCTGGTTGCCTTAATCGCCAGACAGATCAAACGACAACAACGACAACCGACAACACTACCGACACAACAACCACTAGCTCTATCCAAGTTTCAGACCTAAGCACTCTGCCCCCAACGAGCTTTGACGCTATTCTTGATTCTCACTATCAAGCTGCCCAGTTCGAAGCGCTTGACTGGAGAGCAGATGCCCTCCTAGCTTATGTCTCAGTAGAGCTCGATAACTTAACGCCCAATGCCGGCAAAGAAGTCTATGTTTATGGTTCGGCTGGGGATCTGGATTACTGGTGGACCTACAACCTCGACCAACAAAATCCCAATAGTACAGTTCGGGCGTTGATCAGACGCGAAGACTTCTTAGGCGAAGAACTCACACCGATTAACCTGGACTTCTGGAAAATGAATTACGTTGAAGCCCTTCAGATTGCCGAACAAAACGGCGGTGCTGACTTTCGGTCTGCTAATCCTAATACTGCAGTCAAGCTTTTCCTTTCGCATCGCCAACCGCGTAACTGGCTTTGGTGGACAATTGAGTACCAAACTATAACTGGTCAAACCTTTACGCTGTTAGTTAATCCGTTCCGCGGTGAAGTTGTTGACGAAGCTGGCAACGAGGTATCAGATAGCACCAATAGCTCAACTCAGGCAGATACAACCACCTCAACCGACACGATAACACCTTGAAACCAACGACTCTGACTATTATACTTGGCCATTAGGTAATTTATGGCCGAAGACTACTATAAAATATTAGGCGTATCTAAATCCGCCACTGCTGCCGAAATCAAAAAAGCATATCGCCACCTTGCCCAACAACACCACCCCGACAAGGGCGGCGATGCCGAGCAGTTCAAAAAAATCAATGAGGCTTACCAAGTTCTTTCCGACCCCAAGAAGCGGCAAGCCTATGATCAGTTTGGTACGGCCGATTTTGCCGGAAACTCCGGCTTCGGAGGCGGCAATTACGAAGATATTTTTCGCAATGCCGGCTTTAGTGGCAATGTTAACTTCGGCGGTGGGCTCGGTGATATTTTCGAAACATTCTTTGGACAGGCCTTTTCCCAGGTCCAAGTTGAGCTCCAAATCAAACTGACCCAGGCCTTACTAGGCGGCAATGTCCAAGTCACAACTCAACAGGGCGAAAAAATTGACCTTAAACTTCCACCAGGAACCCAAGACGGACAAGCTTTTAAGTTTAAAGGCAAAGGCATGAGCTATCGCGGTGGACGGGGCGATTTAATTGTAGTAGTCCGAGTTGAATACCCCCAGAGAATCAACCGCGAGCAACGAGAGCTGATTGAAAAACTTCAGGATGCAGGTCTTTAACTCTCTCGTAATAAATCTGATATACTAACACTATTCAAAAGAGGGAGGGATTTGAGTCCAAGTTGGGATTTATTTTTAACGATCTTCTTCGTTGTTGGCATTGCCTACGGAATGATGTTACAACGGGAACGAACTGTAGTAACGACAGTTGCTATTTACGTATCCCTAGTTTTAACCAGTCTTTTAACCGAGCCTGTCAGTGGCTTCTTTACCGGCGAAACAACGATTAGCTCTTTCTTTGTAAATTCATCGGTCTCACCCTTTAGCATTCAAGCAGCCTTATTTATAGGCTTTATTATTCTCATTCAAACTAAAAGCGGCCTAAGCGGTGAGAGCGGTCGCGGCCTCCTCTCCCCAGTTGAGGTTTTTAGCTATAGTTTTCTAAATACCGCCCTCATCGTTTCAACCCTAATTGCTTTCTTGCCCGAACAATCACAAGCAGCAATGCTCGAGCAATCCAATATGGCGAGCTTAATTACCCGCTACGAAATGTGGTGGTTAATTCTACCAGTTGTCGCCCTGGTCTTCTTTGGTTGGAATCGTAACCCTTTTACTAATCGGTCTTATTAAGGTGGACAATGCTTGCTAAGGCATCTCAAGAAAAATTATGGGGCATTCTACGAATCCTTATGGGATGGATTTTTTTGTGGCCTTTTCTCGATAAACTTTACGGCCTTGGCTTCACAACCTCATCAGACCAAGCTTGGCTCAAAGGTATTTCACCGACAACCGGATTTTTAAACTTTGCTACCCAAGGACCCTTTTCCGATTTATTCAAAAGTCTGGCCGGCAACAGCTTTGTTGATTGGTTGTTCATGATCGGTTTACTCCTAATTGGCTTATCCTTAATTCTCGGTATAGGTATTAGGATCGCCACTTACTCTGGATCTTTATTGCTATTTCTAATGTACCTTGCGGTTTTGCCACCGGAACACAACCCGGTCATAGATGAGCACATTATTTATGCTGTTCTTCTTTTTACCTTGAACCGCGTCGACGCCGGCAGATATATGGGCTTCGGCAATACTTGGCAGCAGTTACCAATCGTTAAAAAGTTTCCCTGCTTAAGATAAACATGCCCCAAGTTTCTTTTGCTAAAAACGACGCCCGCACCTTCGACCTCTTGCTCTCTGCCCCGATTATCTACGCGTTGATTATTCCCATTGTTTTTAGCGATCTATGTTTGGAGATTTATCATCGGAGTTGCTTTCCCCTCTACAACATCCCTTTTATTCCTCGCTCTCGCTATATTAAAATCGATCGCCATAAACTTAAGTATCTCAACATCTGGCAAAAAATTGGCTGCGCTTACTGCGGCTATGCCAACGGCGTTCTTCATTACGCCTCGGTAATTGCAGCTGCAACCGAACTCTATTGGTGCCCCATCCTCCACAAAGAAACCAAGGACTTTAAAGCGCCGCCTCACCACAAAAAATTCAGTAAATACGATGATCTTCAGGGTCTAAGGAAGAACTTAAAAAAACGAATAGTTGATTACCGTCATGTCGAAGCGTAACCACCGGTTGCGCTTTTTTAATATAGTTTTTAACGATGGAGGGTAGAAAGGGGGTGAGAGTTTATGAAAATGAACGCAATGGACTGGATTGCTTGGATTTTAGTTATCATTGGCGGCCTTAATTGGGGCTTGGTTGGTTTTTTTGACTACAACCTGGTTGATTCACTCTTAAGTGAGGGGTCGACTTTAGCGATGGTTGTTTATGATCTGGTTGGAATTTCTGCTCTTTACCTGCTTCTCATGGTAGGCAAAATGAAGAAATAATCAAAGCCAATAAAAAAAGGCGGCCCTATTCGGGGTCGCCTTTGCTTTTTGCCTTAAGGCAGTTAAGACAGGTGACGCCTTCGCCACTGAATCTTTTATCAGGCAACGGCCGGCCGCAAAATGATAGGCTGAACTGGCCATCAAGCTGCTGGGACCGTAGGTGGATTATAGGCTGGCCTTGTTGCTTCTTCCTAGTTACCCGACACTGCGCGCATAGGCCGTCTTTAAAATATTGCTTTGACCAAACGTCACCGCATTTAATGCAGGATTTCTTCAAGTGCAAATACTCCAATCTCTTAAGGTGTCTGGACTATAGACTTTTTAGAGCTTATTTGCTAGCTTGACCCCTATAAAAGGGAGTTTTGATGAACAAATATGTAAAAGTTGTTACTTTTCTCGCATTGATTATTACCGGTAGCTCTTTAGCTTTCGCTAACAACAAATCTGAGGGGGTTGCTTCGCTTACAAAAACAGAATCGCGAGCACCCAACGATACACTGTCTTTACCCCAAGTTCAACCCATTTTTTGCGATTCCGTCGGCTGCCAACATAGCGATCCAGGAATCTCTCCCGAACCAGTTATTCCAGCACCCGATTTACTACCCGAGATCTCCGAACAACCTGCTTACTATTGCATGGCAATCGGCTGCGACTCAGATAATCCAGAAGTCGTAGAACTCACAATAGATCCCGAGAATAAACTAGCTGAATCGCCTACGATCGAACCATCTCTTTTACCCGCCGCGGCTCCCGAACAGCCGATCTATCACTGCATGGCAATCGGTTGCGACAACCCCAATAATCCAAAACCTGTTCTTGAGCCAACTGGAATTTGGCCCACCGAACCTGAGCAACCAATTTATCGTTGTATGGCTTATACGCCAAACTGCGGTTTTCCCGACGGACCAGATCCGATTATAATTTCTGATCCAGGAAGTTCGATGATGGCCGAGGGTTATCAATCGCCTTCAGACCTGCCCGACAACTGGCAACCCAACGATCCTTTGCCGATCTATTAAGAAAGAAGCTCCTCAGGAGCTTCTTTTAATCTATTAATGATGACCATGAACTGGTTCACCCAAATCGTATTTTTTAACTGCTTGGGCGGCAAGCCAAGTAGTAATCGGAACTGCTAGAATCAAAGCCGAACTGCCAACAAGGGCTCGAGTAATTTCCTCTAAAGCGAACTCGCTATTAAGTAGTACCCAGATTGGCAAGTCGCTGACCGCAATAAAAATAAAGATCGCCATTGAAGCACCTGCATAGGCTAAAACCAAAGTATTAACCAGTGAGGCAATATGCTCCTGACCAACTCGCAAGCCCCGTCTGACCAACTCGCCCATGCTTAGCTTGTGATTTGCCCGATATAGTTCGGCCACAATCGCTGTTTGGCCGATTGTAATGTCGTCTAAAACACCTAGCGTGCCGATAATCATACCGCCCAAAAGTAAACCCTTAAGGTCAATTGCCCCAAGTCCAATCTGAAGATTATAGGCATCCTCGGAGCCAACGCCCGACAAACCTAGCCAGTTAACTGCCAAGTAAGAAAAAGCAACGGCCAGAGCCAGTGTTAAACTCGTCGATACAACTGCGACCGTTGTTTGCTTGTTAAAACCATGACTCAAGTAAATAGAGATTAAGATAATCGCGATCGAGCCGGCCAAGCTAACTAAGGCCGGGTCCCTGCCAGCTATAATCGAAGGCACAATAAAAATACTCAAAATAAGAAAACTCGCTACTAAGCCAAGCAAAGACATTAAGCCCCTAAAACGAGCTACGGCAATTACCAATACGACAAATATCCCAACCAGCCACCAAGCTTTATTGAGCCGGTATTTGTCGGTGATCGTCCAAAAAACTGACCCGTCAATTTTATAATTTTTAGTTGCAACAATCTGTTCGCCTGGGGTAACTTTTTGCTCGTCGGCTAGTTCGAATAACAAGCCATGTTCAAGATCAACATACTCTCCTTTACCAGAGCCACTCTCCAACTTTAACCTCACTGCCTGGTAAGCTTTTGATTGGCCAAATTGGTCAGAAACAGCATCGTCGACTTTAATAACCGTTGCTCGAAAATGTTCGGGATCAGGAATCTCCTGGGAAAAGGCCGGGTCAACTTCCAACGGCACCAGCTCGGTTGCCTTAATCTCGTCTTGAGCCAAACCGAAGCCCGGCCAAAGTTCAAATAGAACGAATAGCAGCAATGCTACTGCCAAATTCCTCATTCAAAGTCCGATATCGCGTCGTTCAAAAGCCGCCTGGGCAAGCCAGTAAAAAACCAAAATAGGAACCAACAAAACCAACAGGTCGGCATAATTTGCACCATTAGTTAATAAATCGTAATGGCGATAATAAGTAAAAAAGGAAAAGTCTTTTATCTTATCGAGCGAACTAATAAAGGCGGACAAATTACTTACAAAATAGCTAACGACAAACAAGGCACCCGAAATCGCCATTCCAATCCCCCGGTTAAAGATATTGGACAGAGCAAAAGCTAACATCGAAAAATCCAAAGTTAATAAATATAAAGCAACTAAGGCCCAGGCTAAGTTAACCGCGTTTATTTCGACATTATAAATCGAGGTAAATAAAACAATACTTGCCCAACAAGCCAACATCATTAGAGCTAACTGAAAAACAAGTGACAACATTTTCTGATTAAAAATCTTCGCCCGTGATACTGGTCGAGCTAATAATAGCTCTAAAGTACCGGCGTTCTCCTCTTTGGCAATTAAACTCGTCGCTAAACTAATCCCCAAAACTGCCATCATTACCGGAAACATCAAACTAAAAAGTTCGGCGCTCAAAAACCCCTCAATGGTCGTGAGAGTTGTAAGTTCGCCAACCAAGGCCGAGAAAATTTCTGGCGCCTGGGCGATAATCTCATCGTAAAAAGATAGGTCGGGAAATTCGTTAAAAAAGGCAATCAGTAGGCCGCAAAAGGCAATAAAACCGATCATCCAGGCTAAAATCGAGCGCTGCCGCTCTCGCAAGCTTTCCCAGAATATCCTCATTTGTCATCTCCTTCATAGTAATGAAAAAAGATTTCTTCTAAAGAGGTTTTCTGCTCGGTAATGTTTTCGACCGTGTAATTACTTAATTTCTGAATAAGCGGATTGACCGAACCGTTAATTCTTACCGATAGTGTCTCCTCGTCGATTAACTGAGCCGACTCAACGCCCTCTACTGAACGGAATTCAGAAGGCAAAATATCGTGACCAAACCTTACGTCGTAGCGTTTAAGGTTAAGCTTACTCATTTCCTTAAGAGTTTCAACAGCAACAATTCTACCATCCCTAACAAAGCCAGCCCGGTCACAGGTGCGCTGCACTTCTTCCAAATTATGAGACGACATAAAAACGGTCCGACCGCTCTCCTTAATTTTTCTTATTTCTTCGTAGAGAATTTGTTGCATGAACGGATCGAGACCAGATGATGGTTCGTCAAAAACTAAAAGCTCCGGCTGATGGACAAGCATATGAATTAAACCGATTTTCTGTCGATTGCCTTTGGATAAATTATGGATTGGCCGGCTTAATTGCGCCTTAAAGGCACTAGCTAGACGCTCAAACTCTTGACGATCATAGCCGCCGTTCAAGTCAGACAAATAATCAATTAACTGGTAGCCAGTTAAATGGCCGTAGAGAGCAATATCACCAGCCAAGTAGCCAATCTTCTTCTTGATTTTTACCGAATCAACAACCGAGTCCAAACCGAAAACCTGAGCAGTGCCGCGCGAGGGCCGAATAAAATCCAAGATCAATCGAATCGTGGTCGTTTTGCCGGCGCCGTTCGGGCCTAAAAAACCAAAAACTTCACCCTCTCGAACCTGCAAAGTAACATCTTCGATGCCGCGGCTTTTGCCGTAAAACTTGGTTAAACCCTTTAAGTCAATCGCTAGTCTAGACATAACCTAATCCTACACCTGACGAATGGTTTTTGCTAACGATTAGCGCCTCTGATAGTGACCGATAAGTTGGTCGTCTTGGATCTCGATTTTTACCAGATTGCGCTGCGACAAACTAATATTGGTCAAAAGGTTGTTTAAAGTCAGGTTACCGATTCCTTCAAATAACTCGGTAAATATCCCAGCGCCCTCAACATTAACATCACGGGCGACCAATCTAAGGCCATCACCGGAAACCTCGATATTGGCAGTCAAAGTTTGTCCCTGTTCCCACTTTAATTCAAGTTCGCCGACATCTTCTTTTAAATCTACTTTCGAGGATACAAGCGGATTATCAACGTCCTGGTTTAGATCCTCAGCCAACGCGGCATTGATCTGCGCTTCACTAACACTCACCTGCTTGGGACCGTTTATAATTGCCAACACCAACAAAGCCGCAATCACTAGCAGCAACCACTTCCACCAACTGCTTTTCTTTTTCTTTTCTGCCATCTTACTCCTCAAACTGTTATATACTACCATTCAAGCTTATACTAAGGGTAACAATCTTAACGGGTGAGGTGAAATGAAAAAATTTCTAACCATAAGTTTAGTTGTAGCACTGGCAATACTAACAAGCGGCTGCTCCAAACAGTCGGCAGCCGACACACCGACTGATTCCGGTACTTTGGAATCTCCCATCTCTGATCAAGCCCAACTAACAATTAAAGATTTCCAGTTTCAACCTAATAAATTAGTAGTTAAGGTTGGCACCGTTGTTGGGGTAGCAAATCAGGACAAAGTGGCTCATTCAATTACTGCCGATGATGGCAGTTTCGATACTGGCTTAATAGACAAGGGCAAATCCGGTTCACTGACTTTGGACCAAGCGGGCACCTTTACCTTCCATTGCACGCCTCATCCTTTTATGACCGGCACTATTACTGTCGTAGATTGATAAATACCGACCATGGACCAAAAGAGCCAAGCCAATATTCAGGCACTCATCAATAAGGCAATTGACGACAAATTTGTTTTTGGCATCTCAATTACGGTTAGCCAAAATGACGCATCATTAAATTTTAGCGCGGGCAATCTGAGCTCCAGCGACCGCTTTTTTATTGCTAGTACCACTAAGCTTTTTACTAGCTCTGTTATCTTTCAGTTAGTCGACGAAGGTAAAATCCAACTAGCGGATACACTAAAGGAATTTTTTACAGCAGAAAATCTTGCCAACTTGCATAATCTAGATGACATCGAAGCCGCTAAGCAAATTACTATTGAACAGCTTTTATCTCATACCTCAGGATTGGCTGATTACTTTCTCCAAAAAAAAGATAGGCAGACACTCTTCGATCAAATTACTCACGAGCAAGATATTGGCTGGAACTTTGATGATGTCTTAGAGCGCACTAAAAGCATAAGGTCAAAGTTTCCGCCTGGCCAACCAGGTAACGCCTTTTACTCCGACACAAACTATCAACTACTGGGCAAAATCATAGAATTAATTGAAGGTAAGCCAGTTGCAGATGCTTTCTCGGCCCGAGTCTTTAAGAAACTCAAGCTTAAAAATACTTATTTATTCCAGGGCAGCAAAGATCCGCTCCTAAAAAACATGTATTTTAAGGACAAGATACTAAAAATTCCCTTGGCAATGGAATCATTTGGCCCCGATGGCGGAGCGGTCTCAACTTCAAGCGACCTTAATGTTTTTATTAAAGCTTTCTTTAATGGGGAACTTTTTAACAAAGATCATATAGAAAAAGGGCAGGTTTTCAATAAAATATTCTTCCCTCTAGAGTATGGCATCGGCTTTATGAGATTTAAACTGCCTCGAATTTTTAGCCCCTTTAAGCCTTTTCCGGAACTCCTCGGCCATTCAGGTCATTCTGGCGCCTTTGCTTTTTATAGCCAAGAAAAAGACTTGGCAATCTGCGGAACAGTTAATCAAATTGCCAAACCAAGCCTGTCCTTTCAACTCTTAGCAAAAATAATAAGTAGTCTATAACGCCTCGCCTATTTATTCAGTCTGAGACCTCGTAAGAGTTGGGCATTAAAGGCGACAATAACTGTACTAACACTCATCAGAAGCGCCCCCAGCCAAGGCTGCAAAACTATACCGACAGAAGCAAGGGCGCCAGCCGCCAAAGGTATAGCCAAGGCATTGTAACCTGTTGCCCAAATAAGATTTTCGACCATCTTTTTGTAAGTCGCTTGGGCTAAAACGATAATTTTACTTATATCTCGCGGATCATTCCTAACCAGAATAATGCCAGCCGACTCAACGGCCACGTCGGTGCCTGCTCCGATCGCAATACCGACGTCGGCCACCACTAAGGCCGGGGCATCATTAACCCCATCACCGACCATCGCCACTTTTTTACCCTGATTCTGCAATTCTTTAACTTTGTCCGACTTATGCTCGGGCAAAACTTCAGCAAAAAACTGATTCAGGCCCAACTCGCTAGCAACCCAATTCGCAACAGGTTTAGCGTCACCCGTAATCATCGCCACTTCGATGCCAGCTTCTTTGAGGTTTTTGACAGCAGCCATCGACTCCGGCCTGATCGTATCGGCAAGCGCCATTGCACCGACAAAACGATCATTACTTAACACGTAGACAACCGTTTTGCCTTCTGTACCTGCTGCGGTAATTTTTTTAGCGACATCCAAAGGTACCGCTTGAGAATCGGCGAGCAGGGATCTACCGCCAACCTTGATCACTTTGCCGTCAACCAGGGCCTCAACACCCCTGCCTGGCAAGCGCTTAAAGTCTTGAGCCTGCTTGATGGCCACGTTTTTATCAGTCGCAGCCTTAACAATTGCTCGAGAAACAAAGTGTTCAGATTTAAAATCAACCGCTGCAGCAAAACCCAAAACAGTATCGGGTACCGAATCAGGTATTGCCCAAACCTCGGTTACACCATACTCGCCAGTCGTGAGCGTACCAGTCTTGTCAAAGAGAACAACGTCAATCTTGCGAGCGGCCTCAAATACTTTTCTATCTCTAATCAATATGCCGTTCTGGGTTGATAATTTTGAGGAAATCGAGCTCACCAGCGGCACTGCCAAACCCAAAGCATGTGGGCAAGCAATAACTAATACCGATACCATCCGCTCAATAACAAACGCTGTCGTGGCACCAGCCACTAGCCAGCCAAAGCCTGCGCCCAAGCTGGCAACAATGGCAATAAAAGCAAGGTAAAAAGCCGCCCGGTCAGCTAAAAGCTGAGTTCGGGATTTAGATTGCTGGGCCTCAGCCACCAGTCTCATAATTCCCGCTAGCGCCGTCTTGTCAGCCGTCGTTGTTACTTCTACCGTTAACGAGCCATCTCCGTTTAAAGTGCCGCCGATCACTTCTGAATCAAGCTGTTTACTAACTGGCTTTGATTCGCCGGTTATGACTGCTTCGTCAACGCTGCTAGAGCCCTCAACAACTAACCCGTCAATCGGAATTCGTCCCCCGGGCCGGACAATAAATTGATCACCAATTCTTAATTGACTTACGGTAACCTTCTTGCCGCTTATTAGTTCTGCTTGGTCAGGAACTAATTTTGCCAGCTCATCTAAAGCGCTACCGGCGGCCGTCACCGATCGCATTTCCATCCAGTGACCAAATAGCATCG
Source organism: Candidatus Berkelbacteria bacterium (assembly GCA_020429585.1). Taxonomy (GTDB): domain Bacteria; phylum Patescibacteriota; class UBA1384; order JACPKC01; family JACPKC01; genus JAGQLE01. The sequence continues at coordinate 1,660 of JAGQLE010000005.1, read as the reverse complement.
CTAAGATCAACGTCGATAGCTCCCAGAAAAACTCAGTGCCAGAAATAAAGAAGGTAGTTGCAAGCGAATAACTGTAAGCAGCAGTAATCGCAATCGCGATCAAGGTCATCATGCCTGGTTGGCGGGCTTTTAACTCGACAATTGCCGATTGGATAAAAACTAAGCCGCCGTAGAAAAAAATAACCGAGCCTAAGATCGGCCCAATCCAATTACTGCCATAGAAATCCGGAGGAGAAAAACCGAGAAGTTGTTGAATAGTTTGCGAATAGGCAACTACTGGAATGGTCAAAACCAACGTCAACCAAAACCGGTCGCGAAACATGTTAGCCGAATGAGCGCCGTGTTTGTCTGCCGCTCCGGAACTCTTAGACGAAGTATGGTCCACACCATGTTCACTCAAACCAGATTGGCTCGGCAAATGATGGCTGCAATAATAATGAGTCACGCCTGTTGTATCTTTAACAACATACTCAGCGAGCATGCCACACTTTTCACACTTTGTTCCTACGGGAATACTTTCCATATTTTAAGTATAGACTCCCAGTCAATTTTTCTTGCAGTAAAAACTATCCGATTGCCGCCACTTTATGCGAACTAATGAGGAGAAGTATTGACGATATGCTTAGCCATCAAAGGAATCTTATGGCCAGTGGCAGCGACGGCCACTATTCTTTTCTGAAGGCCAAAGGCGTAACCAACCTCGACTCCCCAATTCGGTGATTCGTTATTGGCAATGGCTGTAATCACGTCCGCCGCTTTAATTGCATCTTTATTACTATCAAAAATTTTCTCACGATCTAGTTGATTCGTATCCCTTTGAGGTAAGTAACAGGAGAACCCTCGCTCTTCTAGGGCTGAGCACAATCTAGGATTAAACTTAACGTTCCATTCGTTTTTTAAAGTTGAATCGATATATATCTTTTTCATGTTTTGATAGTATCGATCACACTCAATAAACTCAATTCACTTCCTACGCAAAAACCCGTCATAAAGACGGGTTCATGCGTGGAGGACCCGGTGGGAATCGAACCCACGACACGAGGCTTAAAAGGCCCCTGCTCTACCCCTGAGCTACGGGTCCAGGTTGTGTACTAACAAGTTCAATATTATAGGCTCTCAACCTGGAATAATCAACCTATAAAGAAAGCTGGCGCCTAAGCGCCAGCCGTATATAGCTCCAGTTGATAATCAAGCCGCTAAGGTTTCCTTGATCATCAACTCGGTCGGACTAGTGACTGTCACTTCGTAAACAGGTTTACCAGAAGCCAATTTATCTAGAGTCATAGCCACATGCTTTTTAGTAAGGCTCGCCAATTTATCTCGGAACTCAGCCGGATGAATCTTCGCCTGGGTGATTTCTTCAAGTTTGGTCGTGATCGGCTCCTCAATCAGCCGATAAAGTCCCAGTTCAACCTGAGGATGGTAGACAAAGTACTGCCTACCATTAACCAATGGCTGAATCATCGGGATCCTGCCGTCAGGACTGTTCGAAACAACAACGAGCGTACCAATTTCTTGATGCTTGCCCGTCAAAATCTCGAACTTATCCGCTTCCATTCGTGCTTCAACTAACTTAGAAACAAGTCGATCCGCTCCTGGAAAACCATAGTCGTCAGAAAAATCCCGATACATCTTAAGATAACCGCAGCCGGTTGGCTCG
>JAGQLE010000048.1 GCA_020429585.1 Candidatus Berkelbacteria bacterium | reverse complement strand
TTTTCTTGGTTCGGTGGAGGAATCAATCATTCTGTTTCAGCTTCTATATTGGCAAGGTAAGGGCAGGGATTCTTATTGGATATATAAGTCGGTAGACGAATTAGAGCACGAAACTGGAATCACCCGAAGTAAACAAAAAACCGCTATAGATCGCTTGATAAAAAAAGGTTTTCTCGAAAAGACAAACAAAGGCCTTTTTAACAGACGTAACTTTCATGTTCCTGTGGATAAGCTGTGCCGTTCCATTCTTACTCTTCACAAAAAGCAGGACCTAGTTGACAGGGAAACATCTCGCTACTTTGCTGAAATCCAGCCAACTCAAAAGGAGCCAAAGAGTACGCAGAGATTAAAAACAAAAGAATACGTACACATAAGAAATGAACTTAAAGAGAAGCTAACTCCTGAATGTTGGAAAAGAGCCCCGTAATTAATTTGCCACGTTTACCCATTCCTTTTACAAACAGGTAAAATATAAGTGTTGACCTAACCAGCTAGACCATAGGGCTTTTTATGTCTTTACTGCCCAAAGGGGCGGTTCTGCTAGTAAAGGTTGCTCTATGAGCGGCTGGACTAGGTCAACACAGAGCCGCCCCTTTTGTTTTGGGGCAAGTATTAAAAGCAAAAATTAGAGGGATATCAAATGAAATATTTAGCATACGTTCGTAAATCTACGGAAGGCCAAGAGAAACAGGTTCTTTCAATAGAGAGTCAGAAGTCACGCATTAGAGAGTATTTTAAGGAATTAAACGTAGAGTTTTTAGAAAAAGAGGAGAAAAGCGCATTTCACCCATATAACCGCCCGATCTTCGATCAAATGATTGATGCGATTCAAGAAGGAAAGGCTGATGGCATAGTCGCCTGGCACCCAGACCGCTTATCTCGCAATGAAATTGATGCTGCAAAAATCAGCTACATGATACGAAAAGGTCAGATTAAGGATTTAAAGTTCTGTTCGTACAACTTTGACAATTCTCCCGAGGGTATTTGGATGCTCCAAATGGCTATGTCTCAATCACAGTACGATTCTGCCAAGAAGGGACGTGACGTAAAGCGTGGCTTGCAGGACAAGATCAAGATGGGTTGGCGACCTGGAGTTGCGCCTATCGGCTACTTGAATGATAGAACGAAGGATCGGGGTGAGCGTGAAATTGTTAGTGACCCCGATCGCTTTCCTTTGGTTAGAAAAATGTTCGATTTGATGTTAACAGGGGCGTATACGCCTCCGAAGATTCTCAGTATCGCTAACGATAAATGGAATTTTCGTACCGTCAAAAGGAGGAAGGCTGGGGGTAGACCTATGGCACGAAGTACCATGTATGAACTACTGTCCAATATCTTCTATGCGGGGATAATCGAATACAACGGAGAAGTTAGTAAAGGCAAGCATCAACCAATGATTACCCTAGAAGAGTTTGATCGAGTCCAGGAACTCCTCGGAAAAAAGGGTAAGCCTCGACCAAAAAAGCATGACTTTGCTTTTACGGGACTTATTCGGTGCGATGAGTGTGGCGCACGGTACACCGCCGAAACTAAAACAAAATACATCAAATCTACTGGCGAGACGAAGTCCTATACTTACTACCACTGCACTAGAAGACGTAAAGGAGTTGCCTGCACCCAAAATAAGTCTATTGGTAAAAAGCTACTTGAGAAGCAAATTGATGACGAGATAGGGAAAATTACTATTCTGCCCATTTTTCAGGAATGGGCTCTGAAGGCGTTGAGAAGCTCAAATGACAAAGAAATAAAGGAACGCTTTGCCCTTCAAAAGACTTATACAGAGGCGCTGAGCGCTCTTCAGGAAGACTTAGATAATCTATCCCGTTGTTATTATCGCCAAGAGCTAGATAAAGATTTTTACTTAAAGGAGAAAAACCGTATCAAGTTAGAATTGAGCAAGCTCGAAGACAGGCAATCTGGGACAAAAGAACGTGCTGAAAAATGGTTAGAACTAACAGAAAAGACCTTTGATTTCGTTACTTACGCCCGAGTGAGATTTGAGAGTGGTAGCGTACAAGTGAAAAGAGAGATCTTCTCATACCTGGGACAAGATGTATCGGCAAAAATGGAAAGATCAGTATTCAACTTAACGAGTGGTTTAAGCCACTCGTTAAGAACTATGCTGAGCTTGAAGCTGAATATCGTAGGTTAGAACCAGATATTCAGAATGCTTCAACTGGTTCAAAGAAAGCACAAAGTGCCGCTTTAACGGCACTTCATACACGATGGCTCCCGCTTCTGGACAAGTTGCGAACCATCACAATTCCTACTGACATTAATCAATTAGCGACACTTGCCCCATAAAATACAAAAGCGCCTTCCGCAGAAGACGCATTTGTACGGGTTCGAATCCTTCGTTTCAAAGAAACAGCCGGAATTCGTCCACGTTATCTCCAATACAAAGGATAAACAAGTTAGACTAGTTATACAAGTATTTGAATCTTTTTTTGTATTGGTGGACCCATGGGGACTCGAACCCCGATTGTTATTTTGGAGATAACGTGGAACACCTGTTCCAATGGGCCCTAAAATAAAAATCACTCTTGGCAGACGTAGACGTGAAGAACGTATTTGCGACACGTTTGTCCACGCCACCCAAGAGTGATCTTACGTTCTTCAACTTTACGGGGGTCGCAAGCCCGTTTTTATTTTTAATAATTAATTATTTCAGATAAAAGCTAACTCTACCTGTGGAAAACTATGTCGTTTAACTTACTAAAGATTTCTACCATCGCCAGTGTATCCAGCTTACAATAGGCCAAGAGATCGTCCAGAAGCTTGTCTTTATCGGCTTGGTTTTTACCTAAAAAGATCGTCTCAGTCCATAATCGCTGAGCGGTTAAGCCATCTTGAACCTCAAGGTCTTCATAGCTTAGTTCTGGAATTAAAACTGGTAGCACAGCCTTAATACTACTACTGCCTCTAAAGCGGTAATCCTCGTACCAACCTTTCTTAAAAGGAATCATTAGATCAACTACTCGTTCATTTACTTCTTTTACGAAATCCATTTGCTCAGGCAGTACTAAGCCAAGTTCTATATTTCGGCCTTTCTCAAATGGTTCATACCAGACCAAGATGGTACCATCAGTGCCAATATCCTGTTGAAGCTGGTCAATAAGTTTTTCGCTAGGGTTAGACTTTTCAGTATGAATAAATTCTTTATGAATTAATTCTGCCCCAGGTTCGTTTTGAACATGAATAGAATATTGAATTGGGAGTTGCTGCCAAGGCCTCATCCCATCAACTAGAGGCACCACACCAGCGGTTGTCTCATAGTCTAAAAAGTAGAGAGGATACTTAATTGGCTCTAGAAATTCCCTGATCTTCTCTTTTTGAATAACTGGATCTCCTATACGCATTAACTCAATTTGTCTCTGATGCTTTTTGTGAAGGCCTTCAAAATCATTGGGAACATCCTTCATTAACTCGTAACCCTGATCTTCAAGCTCACCTAATAGATCACGTTTTGGACCAGAAAGCCGATAAATACTGTATGGATCACTATCCAAATGCAGATTCAAAAATATTTTCAGCCAATCTTTCATATGTCGCTGCTCAGCATGACGAGGCGAAATATCAGGCCTGGTTGACGATTTCATAATAGCTAAAGCCTTCGAGACGTTATTTTCTACGTCAGGAAATACTTCGCTTACCTTATCGGTAACAT
>JAGQLE010000004.1 GCA_020429585.1 Candidatus Berkelbacteria bacterium | reverse complement strand
CGAAGGCGCCAAAGCCGCCAAAGCCGATTCGATCGGTATTAATATCCAACTTCCCACAGAGCAAAGAATCAATCCGTATGTCACCAAATCAGAAGCCTTTGAACACTTTTTTACTCGTAAGGTCATGCTTTCCTATGCTTCCCAAGTTTATATATTCTTCCCTGGTGGCTTCGGCACTTTGGATGAGCTATTTGAAATGTTAACGCTGATACAAACTCATAAAATCGAGGGGTGTGAGAGAAATGACTCGGTCGGTTGCATTCCCGTTGTCCTTTTTGGTACCGACTACTGGCAACCACTCTGCGACTGGCTCAAGCAAACCGTTTTGAATAAGTTTCAATCAATTGACGAAAGCGACCTCAATCTATGGACTTTAACCAATGACCTTGATCAAGTTGTTGAGATTGCCAAAAAGAGCCCGGGAAGACATCACCATATTAACAGCGTTAACCACGACTAATGAGTAGAGAAAGCCTCGTTGGCGTTAGAGCACCCGAGCTGGTCGGTAATGACTGGCTAAATAGTGAACCGCTTACGCTTAAAAAACTCTTAGACGACGAAAAAACAGTTCTTATAGATTTTTGGACCTACTCCTGCATTAACTGCCTACGAACCATGCCGCATCTCAAAGATTGGTGGACTAAGTACCAAGACAAGGGCTTGGTAATAATTGGCGTCCATTCACCAGAGTTTGATTTTGAAAAGGAGCCAAAAAATATCTTAGCAGCAATGAAAGATTTAAATATTACTTGGCCGATTTTAAACGATGCCGACCACCTTACCTGGAAGGCTTACAATAACCATTACTGGCCTAGGCACTTACTTTTAAATCACCAAGGAAAAATTATTTACGATCACATCGGCGAGGGCAATTACCCAGAAACCGAAGCAGCAATTCAGCAGACTTTAAGCGAAGATCAAGGCCGTACTGATCTCCCTAAAGTAAATTCAGTCGACCACCAGCATAAATTAGGCGCAGTTTGTCACCCGATTAACCCAGAGACTTATCTTGGTTCCAACCGAGGCCATATCAAAAATAAAGAGACTGCTAGTTTTATCGATCCCAAAACAGACCAACCTGGAATCAGTCTTGACGGCGATTGGAAAATCGAAGACAAATTTATCGTCCCTGGTCCTCAAGCAAAACCGACCGATTACGTATCTTTAATTTTTTCCGCTACTGAGGTTAACCTAGTTGGTAGAGCCGATCAAAAACCGGTTAAACTAAAAATTACCCTTAATGATCTGCCCTTGGCGACCGATACCAGAGGCGCCGACATTCTCGAAGAAAAAGGCGAAACTTGGCTCGAGCTCAGTAGTCCTCGAATGTATCAGGTGATCAAATCGGATCGATATTTATCGCCGGCCGAATTGAAGATTGAAGTAACTGAAGCAGGTTTTAGGCTTTATGTTTTTACTTTTGGCGGCTGCACCGACTCCTGATTGACGGTCTCTTAGTCGACTGGTAGTATCCAGGAGTAATTCGGGGGAGAAAGGACAATAATGAAACGAGCTCTTCCGTATCTCGTTCTCTTAGCTACTTTTAGCTTTACTAACATTGCCTATGCTGCTGCGAGCGCCACCTCGTCCGCAATCATTGGACCCAACGGCATCGAGGTTAAGGCGTCGGCTCAAGCTGGCAACGCCCAAAGCTACTCAGAGTCGACGGTCAGCAATCAAAGCGTAACTACAACGACCAAGTCAAGCAATTCTATTACTACTGCCGAGGTAGAATCGGTTGCAAAGACCAATACATCCAAAAAAGATTATTCTCACCAGGCAAAAGAATCAAAAACAGTTAAGGCAAGCAAAGATTCTAACCCCGAAACACCGGAAATTATTAAAATCAGCCAGACTATACCTCCGGCAATTACCCAGGCAATGGATGACAAAAAAGATTCGGTAATTACCGAGAAAACAGTTAAACGGTTTAGTGGTTTTATGGTCTCGATCCTGATTTTCCAAGTCATTAACACCATCCTCCTCTTCTCCTTACTATTTAAACTCTACAAGCCCGCCCAACAACGGTTTTAATAGACAACTCGTAGATTCCCGATCATAATCTGGGTATGGACTATATTTACCTAGATCACGCTGCCGCAACTCCCCTTTGGCCGGAAGTCAAAGAACAAGCCCATAATCTGCTGCAAGTGTTTGGTAACCCTGGCAGCAAGCATCGGGTTGGCATTGAAGCTAAAAAAATCTGGACTGAGACGCTCCAAAACTTAGCCCGGCTATTAGGTTGTCAGCTCAATCAATTAATTATCACTTCTGGCGCAACCGAAAGCATCAACCAGGCTTTCTTTGGTAGTAGTCTTAGTGCCGAAGACGAACTGATTATTTCGTCAGTTGAACATTCAGCAACTCATCAAGCCGCGCTGGCAATTGCCAAACAAAAAAATCTTAAGGTTATTATTGCTCCAGTTAATTCTGTTGGCCAAATTAACCAAGATCACTTTCTAAAACTTCTTACGCCAAAAACCAAATTAATTAGCTTAATTGCCGCCAGTAATGAGTACGGCACCGTTTTAAAGCTCAACAAGCTTATTAAATACGTTCGTGAGTTTGAGCAAAAAAACCAAACAGAGATTACTATCCATGCCGACGCCTCCCAACTCTTACCTTGGCATAAAATCTCTCTTGGTAGTTTAGACGTTGACCTAATGAGCTTTTCTGGGGCCAAACTTGGCGCTGGTCACCAGGTCGGCGGATTGTTCGTCCGCGAGCCAAGTAATTTTAACCAGCTAATCTATGGTGGTGGCCAACAAAACAACCTCCGCAGCGGCACTGAGAATGTCTTGGGAGCGGTAAACCTGACCACTGCCCTTAAACTTGCCTGGGAAAACCAAGCCGATATCAATCAGTTTCGTCTACTCCTAGAAGACCAACTCTTGAGTTCCAATCTAGAGTTAACAATCAATGGTGACCCAGACCGGAAGCTTCCAAACATCATCAGCCTCACAACTCCGGTTGACGCCACCAGGCTTATTTATGCTCTCGACAATATTGGTGTTGGTGTTTCGGCCGGAGCAGCCTGCTCAGCTAGCTCTCAAGACACACGGGTAATTGAAGCACTCGGGTTATCTAAAAAAGAAGCTGAACAAACAATCAGGATTAGTCTGGGTCATAATACTACTAAAGACGAAATCGAACTTGCTGCTCCTCAAATTATTAAACAGATCAATGAGCTTTTAAAAACAGAACTGGAGCTAGCCAAAATAAAAGAGATAGGCAAAAAACTTAATCAAGAATACTCCAAGGAGGACAATGGCGGAAATTGACGTTAAGGGTTTTACAGTCGACGGTAAAAAAATTAAGCGGATCGAGATTGATCGCGACACCTGTATTGGCGCAGCCAGTTGCGCCGCCCTAGCTCCAGAGGCCTTCCAGCTCGACGATGAGAATATTGCGATTATTACTGACCCGGTCTCAGATGATGCTCAAACAATCCTACTAGCTGCCCAAAGCTGCCCGGTCGATGCTATTTCCCTCTATGATGAGCACGGAAATAAGCTTTGGCCGGAAGCCTAGACAAAAGCGTTTAAACCTGTTATACTCCCCCGTTATGAAAAAATTTAGCTTAGCTTTACTACTTTTAGCCGTGCTTTCAGGTATAGCGATTTTTGCTATGCCCAAGCTTGGCATTGCTGACTATGTAGAAACCCATCTAGAACTCCAGGAGTACGAAAAATCTCGAGAAAGTATCCCAGAGACAACTAAAAAACCGGCTGTTCTAGGGGCATCTCAAGCCGTTTCTGAGGCTATAGCTGAGATACCAAACAGCATTAACTATGACCTACCTTTTATCCCTCAGGCTCCTTTTGCCAACTGGGACGAACGCCATGAAGACTTCTGCGAGGAGGCGTCTTTAGTGATGGCCGCCTACTATACTGAAACTAAACAATATACCGACCTAGAAGCGGCCGATGAGCTTATGAATAATTTAGCTGACTGGGAACTTACTCAATTTGGCTCATTCAAGAGTACTAATAATGCCGAAACAACAGAGATTGGCAGTATCCAACTAGGACTAAACATCGACATAGAAAAGGTTGATATCAAACAAATAAAACAATTTTTGGCTGAAGGCCGGGTTATTATCGCCCCGACTGCCGGCCGTGAACTTGGTAACCCGTTCTTCCAAACTCCGGGTCCGGTCTACCACATGCTTTTAATCAAAGGCTATACTGAGAATGGTCAATTTGTGACCAATGACCCAGGTACTAAACATGGTGCGGATTTTCTTTATGATGAACAAACTCTGTACGACGCGATTGGCGAATACCAATATATTGATGGTTCCGTTAATACAACCATCAAAGAAGTTCTGGTCGTAAACTAAAAAGAGCCCTCCGAGGGCTCTTTTTTATTACTTAACCGGATTTAATGGCTGCTTACCATCCAAAACATTCAATATATTATTCGCTGCAATTTCGGCCATTTCTTCACGAGCGTTAACTGTCGCCGAAGCAATGTGTGGCGTCAATACCACATTGTCTAATTTATCTAAGCCAGGGTGGACCTTGGGTTCGTTTTCAAAAACATCTAGACCAGCCCCAAAAATTTGTTTCGATTTTAAAGCTTCGTAGAGCGCCGCCTCATCGATCACTGGTCCGCGTGAAGTATTAATCAGGATAGCATTTGGCTTCATTAAACTGAGCTCCTTCTTTCCAATAAGGTGGCGCGTTGACTCTAGCAATGGCACATGGAGACTAATTACGTCCGCATTCTTTAGAATTGTTTCGATCTGATGGTATTTTGCGCTTAACTTCATTTCAAACTCATCATTATGAACAATATCGTTATACATGATCTCCATATTAAAACTGCGGTGAGCGGCTTCGGCCAACCAAGAACCTATTCTTCCTAAGCCGATTACGCCTAAAGTTTTACCCCATAAAGATTGGCCTAAAAAACCCAGCGGCATCCAGTGTGTGTACTCACCCGCCCTCATAAACCGATCTGACTCAGGGACCCGTCTGGCTACAGCTAACATCAGTGCCATGGCATGTTCGGCCACTGATTCGGTAAGTACGCCTGGCGTATTACTAATAAATATGTTTCTTTTTTGAGCTTCAGCTAGATCGATGTTGTCGTAACCAACCGCGTAGTTGGCAACAATCTTCAGTTGTTTACCAGCGGCTTCAAAAAACTCGGCGTCAACTTTTTCGGTTAGCAATGTTAAAACGGCGTCTTGGCCGTGTATTTTAGCTAAAAGTTCTTTGCGAGGAATAACCTGATCCTCACCATATACTTCTACTTCGTGCTTTTCCCTTAGAGCTTTTAATCCATTTTCGGGAATCTCCCTCGTTACATAAACTTTCATGCCTCTCCTCTAGTCTAGGCTATATTTCTTTCGGCTGAAGGTCTGGATTGCCTTGAACTTCAATTTCCATCTGTTCCTTAGTTAGTATGCCTGCCTGAGGACCGAATTTTTGAATTACGCCCTCGGCATTAAAGGTACCCCGCCGCATTGCCTCTGGTATCGATTTCCCCTCCAGTAAAGAAACGGCAAAGGCACTACTAAAGGCATCGCCAGCGCCAGTTGATTCGATCCTAGGAATTTCCGGGCGAATCCCCAAGTACCACTTTTTGGTTCCATCGGTCGCATAAGACCCATTCTTACCATCTGTAATAACAACAATCTTGGGACCTAGAGCCTTTAAAGCATCTAGTAGGTGCGATATCTCTTCGTCATCGTTCTGTCCGTAAAGCTGAGCCTCCTGTTTATTCATGACAATAAAATCCGTTCGATTCAGAATCTCTTTAGCCCGATCTGCGCCCATTCGAAGCTGATAAGTTCCTGGCTGATAGGCCAATTTGGCCCCAGTTTCATCGATATACTTAGCTAAATCATCAAAGATATCTTCTGAACCCTTGGCCATACTAGTTAGGTAGACCCATTTAGCCTTTGGCAAATTGGCCGGCAAAACATACTGGCGGTCGGCATGAAAAACCAGGATCGTTCGTTCGCCACTAACACTAATGACCGTCGATTGGTTACTCTGGGCGTTAGGGGTTTTTTTAACGAAAGTCGTATCAACTCCTTGGTCTTTCAAAAATTTTATCTGGCGGTCGGCGATCTCGTCATCGCCTAGCATCGTCCAAAAACCAGCACCACCGTTAAGACGGGCACCGGTAACTGCGGCATTAGCGGCGTTACCCGCGACCATTTCATGTAGTTCCCTCACGGGCACCTTACCGGCGTAATCAAGATTCATTGTACATTCAACGTTATTTAGCTTACAGCGCACATCGACCTCTTGCGGGTCTAAAACCATCACTGTATCAAGCTGCGTATCACCAATCGAAAAAAAATCTATTTCCATTTTTCTCCTTAAATTGAGCGGCGGAGCCACTTGCTTTTTGCCTTACCAGCAGAACCAAAGACTTTGATCTTTTTCTCAACTACCTTCTGAACTTCGTCAATAACCGGTGTCATAAACTTATAGGCTGCCAACTCGTCAGTAGTCTTAAGGGTGTCTTTAAGGGTATTAAAAAAGGCCAATCGAAGCTCACTATTAACGTTAATTTTAGAAATTCCGTTCTTAATCGCCTTTTTGATATCGGCATCTCGAATACCAGAACCACCGTGTAGCGACAGAAAACTGTCCACCGTTTTGCTTATTTCCTGCAATCGCTCTAAGTCCAATTCCGGCGAATCGGCATAAATTCCATGAACGTTACCAATAAAAACTGCGAGTGTATCAACATTGGTTGCTTTTACAAACTCAGCGGCCCGAGCAGCTTCGGTGTAATTACCCTCGGCCTGAACTTGGGCAGCTTTGCTTTTATGAAGCTTGGACGAACCAGTGATATGATCGATTTCGCCTTCAACCAATAACTCTTTTTGATGAGCCTTTTTAACAACTTTTTTGGCCAACTTAACATTGTCTTCGTAAGGAAGCTCACCCCCGTCAAAATGAACGAGCTCGTAACCTACCCTAATCGCTTCGTTAATACTTTCCAGGGCCACCGCATGATCCAAGTTAATAAACGCCTGAACATCATATAAATCCCGATAACTATCGATCACTTCTCGGAATGCCCGGTGGCCAAAAAACTCAGTTTCTCCAACCGATGACTCAATAATGACCGGCGCCTCTAGTTTTTGAGCAGCCCTAAAAATCGCTTTAAGGGTTGAAATGTTGGCTGCGTTAAATGCACCAACTGCCCACCCCTCCTCCTTGGCAATAGTTAAAGTGTGACGGATATCAGGCATCCGCTTCCTCAGCATCTCCAATCAAAGGTAACAGATCCTCGTAGGCCACCTCTCCGCAGACAAAAGCCTGAGTATTGATATTAAAAAAGAACGGTACTCCGCCGCATTTTTCACCGCCAGGATCATACTCTTTAAGCTTGCGAGCATTTTCGGCGTTGTGCCAAGTTTCTAAGCGCTGAAATTTAACTGAGTGCTCAGCCTCTAACCTATCTAATAACGGCATCATCCGGTGGCAGTGCGGACACTCTTCTCCATAAAAAAATAGTAGCATTATTTCTTTTTCCGACTACTTCTTTTATTAGGGCGAGAAACTTTCTTTTTGTCAATTTTAGAAACAACGTTCAACTGCCTTTTTCTCCTGATAACCTTTAAACTTGCTTCAATGATATGCTTGGCTTTAAGGCCAAACTTTTCCAAGAGTTCAGCCGGCTCGCCCGATTCACCAAACCGATCCCTGACTCCAATAAATTCTTGGGGAACTGGTTGGTGCTGAGTTAAAAATTCAGCTACCGCTCCGCCTAAGCCGCCGGTAACCTGATGCTCTTCGACCGTAACTATCGCGCCGGTTTGCTTAGCTGCCGACAAGACAGCCTTTTCATCGAGCGGTTTAACAGTCGCCATATTTAAAACTTGAGCCGAGATCTTTTTGGCTTTTAATTGCTTAGCTGCCTGCATTGCCTCATAGACTAATGGTCCACAGGCGATGATAGTTAAGTCGGATCCAGGATTAAATTCCACTGCTTCGCCGATCTTAAATTGGGTTTTTCCCGTAGTAACAACCGGCGTTGCCTCTCTTGCCAATCGAATATAAACCGGGCCGGCATACTCCAAGGCAGCCAAAGTCGCCTTCTTAGCTTCGAGATGATCGCAAGGCGCCATCACCACCATATTAGGCAAGGCCCTCATGATTGCCATGTCCTCAAGCGCTTGATGAGTTGCTCCATCTGGCCCGACTGATATTCCGGCATGGGAGCCAATTACCTTAACCGGCTGATCGTTGTAACAAATAGTGGTTCGAATCTGCTCCCAATTACGTCCGGGCGAAAAAGTCGCATAACTCGTAACAAACGGGATTTTTCCAGCGGCAGCTAATCCCGAAGCAACCGTTGCCAAGTTCTGCTCTGCCACTCCAACTTGAATAAATCTTTCTGGAAACTTTTCCGCAAAAGCTTGAGTTCTAGTTGACTCAGTTAAATCAGCACATAGAGCTACCACTTGATCGCTCAGCTCGCCAGCAGCCACTAAGCCTTCACCGTAACCATTACGAATCGGCACCTGCTCAACATCCTTTGAGTATAATTTTGGATTAAGGTTAGCCATTATTGATGCTCGCTCTTAATTTTACCCTGTAATGTTCTTAATTCTCTCAGGGCTACTTTAGCCTGCTCTGCCTTATCAGGCGCTCTTTCTGTTTCTACTTTACCCGGAGGCGAACCATGCCAGCGGTAGTCGTCTTCCATAAAGTCAACACCTTTACCTGGAGTGGTATGGGCAATAATCAGAGTTGGTCTATCCTGAGTGGCTCGAGCCTGATTAGTGGCGTTAATAATCATCTGAATATTATGACCGTCAATATCGATAACATGCCAATTAAAAGCTTCGTATTTTTTCTTGACCGGCTCGAGTGGCATAACGTCCTCGGTTACCCCGTCAATCTGAATATTGTTTCGATCCATAATTGCAGTCAGCTTGGACAAACGGTATTTGCCGGCCATCATCACTGCCTCCCAATTATTGCCTGCGTCTTGCTCGCCATCGGAGAGTAAGCAATAAACTTGCCAACGTGCCTGATCCATTTTGGCTGCCAAAGCCATTCCCACTGCCTGAGCCAAACCTGATCCAAGTGGACCAGAAGTGCTTTCAATACCTGGTAAAGTTCCTCGATGAGGGTGACCCTGAAGACGAGACCCTAATTTGCGCAAAGTCTTAAGCTCAGTCCGAGAAAAATAGCCAGCATGAGCCATTGTCGCATAAAGAACCGGACAAATATGGCCGTTCGACAAAACCAGTCGGTCCCGGTGTTCCCAGTCGGGATTTTTGGGTTTATGGTGCAGAACAGCAAAATACATGGCTGTAAAAACGTCTGCCATACCTAATGAACCGGCCGAGTGACCGGAACCTGCCTCAACCAACATCTTGATAATATCTTGGCGAATTTCGTTCGCCTTAATATCGAGTTGATCAATTGTCATTCCCCTCCATTATCCTAGATCAAGAAGCCTCTGCAGAATCCTTTGTTCGTCGGCAGGGTCATCAGCCTGCATAATCCCGCTACCAACTACTACTAAGTCTAACTTGTATTTAGCAACTACTTCTATTGTAGCACGGCCAACACCGCCATCAATGATAAGCTTTTTATCCGGCCAAAGTCGCTCTAACTCAGTGATCTTTTCTAATTGGTCAAACAAAAAATTTCGGCCTTGAGCGCCTAGCTCAACAGTCATAACCTGAATAAAATTAAATCGCTCGACTAATTCTTTAACCTGATTTACCGAAGTTTCAGGATTCAAAACCAAGCAAGGCTCTGCCTTAAGTCTCTTAATGTCATCAATGGTTTGCTGGTTAAACTGTGCTTCGGCATGGACAGCGACTATCTTTGCTCTGGCGATTTGCTCAACATACTCAGCTGGATTTTTGACCATCAAATGCCAAAATAAACCCGTTTTCTCTTCGATAACAGGAAAGTCGGCTGGAGTGGGAGTTGATAAATCGACAAATTCTCCATCAGCTATATCCAAATGAATTAAATCCGCCAAACCGACAATTTTTTTTAAGTCTCGATCGAGCTCAATTTTATTTCTACTTAAGACCGCGGGAACAATTTTAGCGCTCATAGTTAGTTATTTTTTCGATTCTTCTTTGATGGCGATCGGCCTTAGAAAATTCTGTTTCGAGCCAAGTTGCAACAATTTCTTCGACCTCTTGGTCGCTTAAAAACCGACCAGGCAAACATAAGACATTGGCGTCGTCATCAAGTCGGGTTGTTTTGGCCATCTCGATTGTAAAAGCAGACACAGCTCGAATACCCTGAACCTTATTTGCAGCAATACAGACACCTTGGCCATTGCCACAAACTAAAATCCCCAGTACTTGGCTGTCGACCACTTTCTCCCCAAGTTTTAAGCCGTAATCCGGATAATCATCATCCTGGTTAAGTTCGTTGGCCCCCAAATCTTCTATTTCGTAGCCTGATTTTGCTAGGAAATCCTTTAATTTTTCTTTCCTTGCAAAACCGGCATGGTCAGCAGCAATAAATATCTTCATCATTACTCCAACTCAACTGTTTGGCCGAATCTTGGTTTTTCAATTTCAACTTGCATATTTTTACCGATCGCGACTTCTAGAAGATCACGAGCCTTCGGATCGCCATGAGTTAAAAATAGCTCTTTGATCGGTGATTTGACGCCCTTTAGCCAACTGATCAATTGCGGTTCGTCGGCGTGGGCAGAAAAAGCACCCTTGGCCTTGACCTGAGCCTTAACTTTAATCTTTTCTCCAAATAAATCTACGGTTTTTACACCATCCAATAACCGACGACCCAATGTTCCATCTGCCTGGTAACCAACGACAAAGATCATGGTGGTTGGCTGATCAAGATACTCCCTTAAATGAAACTTAATCCGACCGCCAGTCATCATTCCTGAACCGGCAATAATAATTTTAGGAGGTGGAGTCGTATTAATCTTTTTCGACTCTTCTACCGAACGAGTTAATTTTAAAGACGGTAAATCAAAAAAATCTTGAACGTGATCAAGATGAGACTTGGTTTCGTTATCAAAATATTCGGGGAATTTCTTAAAAACCTCAGTCGCTTTAATTGCCAGGGGAGAATCAAGAAAAACCGGGATATCGGGAATTTTCTTTTCTTCTAAAAGCTGATGAAGATTAAAAAGAAGTTGTTGGGAGCGTTCCAGGGCAAAAGATGGTATCAGCAAAACTCCATTACGAGCAACGGACAAGTCCACAACTTCATCCAAAAACTTCTTTTGCTCCTGAGCAGGTTCGTGGGTCCTGCCTCCGTATGTTGACTCACAGATGACATAATCTGCTTCTTCGACTTTAACTGGATCATTGATTATTGGGGCACCAGAATTACCTATATCTCCAGAAAACAAGATCTTGCGACCATCCGCCCAGACTTCAACCGACGCCGAGCCAAGAATATGGCCAGCATCTACTAAATTAACTTCCACCCCATCGGCAATCTGAGTCCGCTCGTTATACTTAATCGGCCTAAACTTTTCGACAGCCTTTGCTACGTCCTCAGCTCTAAACATCGGCTGATCGCCAAACTTCATTTCCTCGTGACTCATAATTACTGCTGAGTCTTCCATAACTAATTTCGCTAACTCGATCGTTGGAGGAGTGGCATAGATCTCGCCAGCAAAACCATCACGGACCAACTTAGCCAACCTGCCTACGTGATCGAGATGAGCATGAGTAAGTACCATAGCATCTACCGACCGTGGATCATATAGAAATGGCGCCATGTTTTTTAACTCAGAATCTTTGCCGCCTTGAAAAGCACCGCAGTCAAACACCACATTGGCCCGAGTTGTTTTTAATAAATAGTTACTCCCAGTTACCTCACCGGCAGCACCGTAAAAAGACAGTTTCATATTTACCTCACTTTACCGTGACCGACTTGGCTAAGTTACGTGGCCGGTCCGGATTCAAACCTTTTTCAACAGCTAAAAAATACCCAATCAACTGCGCGGGAATGGCCGCTAAAATTGGTGTCATATCATGAGAGTCAGGAATTTCTATCCACTGGTCAAAAACTTGATTGTTAAGCGGTGATACCCCAATTACATAGGCGCCACGTGCCTTAACCTCGCTTATATTACTCAGCATCGATTCGTAATTCTCATCACGAGCTACAAAGGCGACGACGGGAGTTCCAGTATCGATCAGGGCAATTGGCCCGTGCTTTAATTCGCCACCGGCAAAGGCTTCGGCATGGATATAGCTAACTTCTTTAATCTTAAGCGCTGCCTCTAAAGCTGTCGGATAATTTAAACCCCTGCCTAAGACGTACAAGTGTTGTTGTTTAACTAAAACATGAGCAACATCCTTGAGCTGTTTCAGGATACCTTCAGTTAATAACTGATTGGCTTGATTTGCGATCTCTTCCAGTCTTTCTTTGCCCTGCTTAAATTGCCCGGCAATGGTATAAGCCAATAACTGCAGGAGGGCAATTTGACCAGTCAAACTCTTAGTAGCTAGCACTCCGACTTCCGGCCCAACCTGCAATGGAATCGAGTAATCAGCTAATCGATCTAAGGTTGAATCTTTAACGTTGACCAGGGCGATAACCTTGTTTCCCTTGGCCTTAGCAACTCGGACAGCCTCAAGCGTATCAGCAGTTTCGCCGCTTTGAGAAATTGCCAAAAGAACTGTTTTTTTAGTTAAGAAATGCTCGTAATTAGGAAATTCTGAAGCTAAAGAAATATTGATGTGTTTTTTAGCAATCCGCGAAAAAAGGTAAGAAGCGGTTAAACCTGCATTATAGGCCGAACCTGCGCCGACTAAAAATAGACCATAGGCATTATTTATGATATCGGCAATCCCTTGCATATCAGTCTGGGAGCGACTAAGAACCGCCAACAAGGACTCTGGCTGTTCCGATATTTCTTTAAGGGTAAAGGTATTAAAGCTACCTTTGCTGCTCTCGGCATACTCGCCATCGTACCGGCGAGGCAGATACTTTAATTCTTGTTCTTCCGCAAAAACCTTCAGCTCTGTATCTATTTTTAGGATTTGATCATTATCCGGTACAAATACTTGCTTAACACTCCGATCGAAAGCCTGAGCATCGGAGGCAACAAATGTTTTATGTGGTGCTAACCCCACCAAGAGAGGAGAGTTCCGACGACTTGCCCAAAGAGTACCGGTCTTATTTTCTAAAACGACTATTGCAAACTGGCCAGACAAATCATTGATTGCATAATTAAATGCCTTTAAAAAGTCATTACCCTTATTTAGGTAATCTTCAATAAGATGGACCACTACTTCACTGTCGGTCTGGGAAACGAACTGATGACCTCCCTTTTCGAGCTGATACTTGAGCTCTTGGTAGTTCTCAATAATGCCGTTGTGGACTAAGGCCAAGTTGTTTTGGCAATCAACGTGAGGATGGGCATTCGCCTCCGATACCTCTCCATGGGTCGCCCAACGAGTATGGCCAAGTGCCTTTGTCGCCCCAACTACCCGATCAAAACCAGATTCCGAAATTGCACCCAGCCCCTTCTCGATATCTAGGCTATTATTACTCCAGCCTACCCCCCAGGAGTCATAACCTCGGTACTCCAACCTTCTTAAACCCGAAACCACGAGTTCAAGCGCTTTTTCCTCGTTATCTATAACTCCAACAATTCCACACATTACTTTTCCTCTGTTGCATGGCCACCGAACTGACCCCTTAGAGCTGATAGGATTTTACCGGTATAACTAGGTTGGTCGGCAGAATCAATTCTAAACTTAAGAGCAGCTTCGATTACCTGGGCTTTAAATTTCTGATTTTGCGCCTCCTGAACAGTCCAGGCGCCTTCGCCCGTATGGTCAACTTGTCCCTTGATTCCCTCTAAATCATCACCGGACATCCTAAAAGCGTCTTCTAGCCAACCAACTAGACGGGACTCAATAACGCTGCCTCGGTTGTAAACACTGGCAACCCGGGTCAAATCAAGTTCATAGTTAGATTTTTTCATTAATCCAAAGCCTTCGGCAATCGCCTGCATCATGCCATACTCGATACCATTATGAACCATTTTGACAAAGTGTCCTGCACCTGCCCCCTCGAACCATTGATAGCCCTGGCTAACACTTAAATCTGCAAACAAACTCTCTAAATAATTAAAATCGTCTTCTTGACCACCGATCATTAAGCAAGCCCCATTCAGAGCCCCCTTTGGCCCGCCCGAAACACCTACATCGATAAACTTAATGCCCAACTTAGCCAGTTTATCGGACCTAATTTTAGAATCCTTATAATATGAGTTACCACCATCAATCAAGTAATCACCTGCCTCGAGCAACTTGTTAAGCCCAATTGAGCCAAATATAAAATCATCAACTAATTTTCCGGCTGGTAGCATCAACCAAACAACTCGGGGTGTCGGTAAATCTTTAACTAATTTTGTCAAATCGTCATATGCCCGCAAACCCCGTTCCTTTAAGCGATCCCTTGGAGGAGCAGAGCGGTTCCAGCCGCTTACTTCCCATCCTTCGGTTAAAAGTTGCTGAGCCAAACCCGCGCCCATTTTACCCAAGCCGACTATACCAACCCTTTTAGGCATCTTTTGTTCCGGAACAAAATCTACACGACTCGCCTCTTTTAAGAGATTACTGTCATCAGGAAGATACTTATTAAGAGGGATCAGATTTTCGTACCAGGCAAAGTTAATTGAGTCGGTAAATCGCCACATCTGTTTAATTTCGTCAGTTCCAACAAACAAAATTTGGTCGCCATTGATCGCATCCAAAACCAATTTGGCGTATTCCTCAACATACTGACGCTTTGTTCTACCTTCATCATACAAACTAAAATCAATTGATCGAGGCTCCTGCTCAGTAGTTAAGCCCGGTTTTTTGGTCCAAAAATCAATTTTTATCCCTTCGTCCGAACCAAGAGAAAAAACCACTTTATTTTTAAAATGATTGCCAGCAGGACACAAACAGGGCGTAGGATGCTTAAAGTTAACAACGATTTGCTTTTTGGTTTGGCCGGTCCGCTTACCTGCCTCCATCATGACCGGCACTCCCCACCAACGCTTGCCAGTGAGCTTAGTTTTTATACGAAAATATGTCTCTGTCTGGGATACAGGATCAACACCTTCTATCTTCTGATACCCATCATATTGAGCACGAAACGTCTGCTTAATGATCTCGTCTTCATCTAAAGTTGCCAAGCTTGTCGCTAATGCTTCGGCTCTTTTTTCTCTAATATCCCTGGCCTCATAAGAACTAGGTTGATCCATAAGGATTAATGCTAACATCTGTAGAAGGTGATTTTGACCGACATCGCGCAAGGCACCGACCTCATCGTAAAACTTACCTCGCTGCTCAACTCCTAATTCTTCGAGCAGACTCATCTCTATGCTCTCGATAAACTGATTGTTCCAAGTCCGCTCGAATAAGTTGTTTGCAAACCGAAATGTAATAATGCTCTGAAGCATTTCTTTAGCTAAATAATGGTCAATGCGATAGATCTGCTCCTCATGGAAAAGGTCTGAGAGCTCCAGATCGAGCTGTTCAGCTGATTTTAGATCCATCCCAAAGGGCTTTTCGACAATGATTCTGCTCCAACCCTCTTCCGGACTACAGTTCTCAGCAATCTTACTCTTTTTCAAATTGCTAAAAATCCCGGAATAAACCTTTGGCGGCACCGCTAAATAAAAAAGCGTACTTGAACAAAGTCCCCATTCATAACCAATTGCTTGCAAAATCTTATTTAAACTATGGAAGCTTTCCACCGAATCGTATTGGCCCTGATGGTAAGAGAACAAATCCAAAAAAACAGCCAGGTTTGCCGCCTCATTAAGTTCGCTGCCGCTTTTAATCAGAGAGTCTTTAACTTTTTGCTTAAACTCTTGGTCAGTAAATTTAGAGCGGGCAAAGCCGACTACCCTGAATTTACTCGGTAACTTTCCCTCATTAAAAAGCAAAAACAAGGCCGGGATTATTTTTTTGGCCACTAAATCACCAGAAGCTCCAAATAAGACAAAAATCGTGGGATTGTGCCCAATAGGAATTTGGTCCATTACTTGCTCCCCATCAACTTAATTAAGCTGCTAAGGTTATCCTCCATAAGAGATACGTAGGATTTATTCGACGGTCGTACTTCCAATGGATTCAAAAACTCTAGCTCCAAACTCAAATCCTCAGCCAGTTGCCGACTTATCTCTTCTCCAAATCCTGGCTCTACAAAAATTCCCTTTAGATTCTCCTGTTCAATCAAGCGGGCAATCTCATCCAGAGTGCCAGGAGTTAAAACCTCACCCGGAGTTGCTGCCAAACTTCCGACTTGTTTTAAGTCGTAGTCACGAGCAAAGTAACTAAACGCCTCATGGGAGGCGATAAACTTCTTTGTTTGAAAATTATCAACCTCGCTCATAATCAAATTATCAAGATTGGTTAATCTCTGCGAAAAATCAACTGCCCGCACCCGAATCTGTTGGCTATGATTGGGCGAAATTTCGCTTAGTTTACTTTCTACGCTGGGTAAAATCTTGAGAATTAGCTGGGGCGACAACCAAAGATGTGGGTCAATCTCACCATGGTCATGGCTATGCTCTGAATCACTATCGTGATCGTCTTCGTCGTGATGGATTAATTCTACGTCCCTAAGCTCGGCTTCTTGAGATACAATGAGCTGATTTAAGTTGAGATCACTTGTTAAATCATCTAGCCAGCTAGTCTCTAGACCAGCGCCGATAGAGACTAGCAGATCAGCTTCGGCCAAGTTACTAATCGTACTAGGCGTCGGCTGAAAATCGTGAATCTCTTGTCCGTTGGGAATGAGCTGGACCAAGCGAAAATCGTCACCAAGCAGCTCCTCCACTATCAACGAGGCTGGAGTCGAAGTAGTCACTACCAACGGACGCGAATCAATCCTGCCTTGGCGGCTAAAAATAAAAACCAGACCAACTGCCAATAGGGCTACGGCGAGCCAATAGTAATAACCTCTCATTAATTACTCCCGTCAAAAAGTTGAGTAAAAAAATTATTCTTATTGGCACAGACTTGATGCAAGGCGTCAACGTCTTCTTGGGTTAAGTGAGGGCTATCCAAGTCCTGCTCTTGCATAAGGTGATACATTATCGATTGAGGATTATTGAGATGGTCAATCGTTAAGGCATGGCCGAACTCATGAGCAAGAACCACTCTTAAATCTTTAGTCGTTTCAAACTGATATATATTTATTTCTTCACCGGTGTATTCGCCCTGGTCAAAAATCCGACCGACGTCCAGATTAAACTCTTCGATTCTGATATTTAACTCATCAGCTAAAGCGTTATACCGCTTGGCCAAAATATTGAGCTCCGAAGCCAAACCGTTAATCCTCATTCGCTCGGATTCCAAACGCTCAAACTCCTCCGCAGGAGCACCGCCCTGAGAGTTCCAATAATTGATTTCCTGAGTAAGGTTGGCAACATCGGTATCGTAAACCGATTTTTTGCTTAAAAATTCCTCTTCTACTTTTTTAAAGTCTTCGGCTCCTGTATCAATATCTCTTTCCAAGGCTTGTTTCTCCAGAAAGTTAGCTTGACGCTCATCAAAAACCAAATTTACGGTAAATTCGGCCTCTGGATCATATACGAATAAATCTAAACCAGTCGGCTGCTCCCAAATATTTTCCGCGTCAAGTAGAACCGAAGTAAATTGATCTTGACTGAGCTCGAATCGGTTATCTAATTCACCAATTCGATAATGAAGCTGCTGGTTACAGGGGGTTCTTGTAATTGTAAAACCGAACCAAGCTATCAGCGCAATGGTAATCGATACTAAAACTATATTAATGATTGAGACATAGCCTCGTTGCTCAATATTCATATCTTTAAATTATCTAAACAAATACTTAGCTCCAATATATAAGGAAGCATACAAAGACGTCCCGGTGATCCGGGACGTCCATCAAATACATCTATCGGTCAAAGGACAACGATGTCACCCGTATCACCGTTTACCTTAACCTTAGTACCATTCTGCAAATCGCTGGTTGCGCTATTTACCCCGACGACAGCCGGAATACCATGCTCGCGCGCGAAGATCGCCGCATGAGAAGTCTTGCCACCGCTATCCGTAACAACAGCTGCAGCTCTCTTAAATAGAGATGCCATGGTTGGGTCGACTTTGTCGGCAACTAAAACGTTGCCCTCGGGAAAGCTGTCCATGCCCTCGCCATTCATGATAACCATGACCTCGCCCTCAGCTTCACCCGGGGCAGCTCCGATTCCTTTTAGATTTTCTGCCATCTTTCGGCTCCTTACTTATCAAACCAACAATGGTTTTATACTCCTACTATTAATTAAAAGATATCACTTCGGCCGACCTGTTC